>JARDZP010000004.1 GCA_029240795.1 Haloplasmataceae bacterium
ACTAATTATACCATTTAGGATTGATGTAAACAAGTTATTAACAATTACCAATAAATGTTTAAGCAATCGATATAACGCTTTAATTCAAGGGCCATCTCTTCAGCTTCACTTTTTCTTATATGACCAGGAGTTCCAATCCCTGCTCTTTGATATCGAAATGAGGTCACAACTGGATCATTTATCTCAATAACTATTTCATCTAGCATATCATCCCAGGCTAAATCATGTATCATGATGGATGTGGTTAATATAAAATAGCAACCGGAATATTTATGTTGCAAATTATTAATGATCATTTTATATCTGGATTTCCAGTATTCCCTTTTTTTCTGATCATACGGTACCTCAGGAGTTGTGGCACCATCATTTTGACCAATTGAGATCAATACTAAATGCGGATTATATCTACTAAAATCCCAATTTGTTAATTCACCTCTTAATGGTGAAGGATTTAGCTTATCAAAGGTTGTTTCTAATCCAATTTGATTAGGTTTACAAAAGAAACCTGTTCCATTTAATAAGGCAAGACCACCTTGACCATTATTATGGACTTCTGCATCTAATAGTCTTGCTAGAATATTCGCATACGAATACCAGCCATTACAATATTCATCATAGGGTATTGGATCCTTCTTGCCAACATATCCATATGCTTCTGAAATCGCACCTGCAGTAAGAGAATCACCAAAACATTCTATTCTTTTTATAGGACGTTTTTCAGGTGCTAATAATAAGCCGTCAATTATTACACCATTGAAGTAACAATTACCACGTGTAAAATCAGTTCTTCTGATTACAATGACATCATGTACAGTATTGTCTAATCCATTTATGATTTCATATTCAGAGTCAGATGAATTTTCCTTAAGTAAAAACTTTCCTTCAAATTTATTATCAATGACATAACCAATATAGTTACCAATTATTTCCTGTGAAAATCTTAATTTCAATAGTGTACCTTTAAATTTGAATTTTATATAAGTACCCGGGTAAGGCATTAGTATCGATTTAGGATTTGAAAAGTCCATACGTCCTGTATACTGAATAAATGGATGATCCGCGTCTGTCTTGAACATATTTCCTCCATATTAGTTTCTTCTTTTCAATTTATAAAATAGTAATCCACTTGCTAGAGTGATAAAACTGAGTCCACCTATTATTAACCCTAAATGATCTCGTGAATCTTCTTTAGGTTGTTCAACTTCTATATCTTCGATAATAGGTTCTTCAACAATTTCTTCAATAGGATAATCAAAAGTATAAACATCTGGTCTTTCTTTTACTAATTCAGGATTCCAAAAACCTCTATTTATTAAATCTTGTGATATTTTTATATCAAGTACAGTTAATAATCTAGATAAATCATCATTAATTCGTTCAGCAGCTACGTCATTAGCATACATATTTAAATAAAGTGATAAAACAAATACAGCATCTTTAACTTCATATAACTCTTTCGCATTATTTTTCTTCAGTACATTGATTCGATTGAATTCTTTATTTAACTCATCTTTTTGCGATTCAGTCATTTTTAAATGAGGGATATAAATACGTTCAGATTTATCAATAATATCATTAAAAACTGCAGATACGATTTGTTCTACATCAGAATGAGGTAATACTGCTTTTTTTCGATTCGTACTCATTTTTAATGCATTTTCAAATTCGATATTTCCAATTAAATTATGTGATGCAAACATCGCAGTACCTAATGCGACATCATTAATCAAAACAATTTGTTCTTGATTAGTTAATACTGAAAAGCCAAAATACACAGGTCCTATACCGGTATATTGAAACGTAAAATTCTTTGTAAACCCTTGAATATCTTTTGCAATTGATTTTGCATAATAAGGATCACCTACATATACCATCGGAGTGACGGTATCAATCCATCCATTTTTTATCCATAAAGTCCAATCTTGCATGTAATTTGTTCTAGCAAGTTCATAATGAGGTGCAACTGCCATCGATATATTAATATTTTCATATTCTCTAATTACACGAGTCATTTCTTTTACAAATTGAGAAATAAGATTTCTTCGATACATATCCCACTTTAATTTAATCTCAGAATTTTTTATTAATTCTTTGACATCACCTGTTAATCCATATTCATTTTTAAAGTCATTCATCGCATATTCAGTGTAGCCTGACATCACTTCTTCTTCTGAAGGATAGCGAATATAATCATATTGAAAACCATCTAAATCATACTTTGACAACATCTCTTTAATAATGGTGATGACAAATGCTTTTACTTCCGGGTTTGCTGGGTCTAAAAAGTAACCTTGACCGTTATCTTTTGAGCCGTCTTCATTAATCAAAAGCCAATCAGGGTGTAAGGTAGCCACTTTAGAATGCTTATACATTGAAAAGATTTCTGCCCAAGCATGTACTTCAATACCTCTTTTATGCGCCTCTGTAATATATGCTTTTAAATAATCTTTACCGTATTCGCCGTAAGTATTATAAGCTAAAGTCGGATGCATGTCCAAAATATCTGACTTGTAGTTTGAGTAATAACCCCATAATGTTTCAACATAAATTAAATTAATACCTAGTTCTTGAAATTTATCAAGATTTCTTTTAATTTGATCTAAGTTATATTCATTTGGACGATGCCAAATCGCTCTTCCTTCTAAGACATAACTTTGCATTGTGTTATAAGTTACTGTAAGTAATAATTCTTTAGCTTGTTCACATTTATCTACTATAAGCTGTGATAATTGATCCTCATTTGATTCATATAAATTTAATGCCTCTTCATATAATTTTTTGGCATTATAATAATTGATTAATGCATCAGATACATTTACATCATATAGTTTCTCTTTTGCTTCATCAATTTTAGCTTTCGCATTAATTAGTTGAGATCCAGTTGATAACATTTCGATATTTACCTGTGAATTAACAACTTTAATCCTACTTGTAAATGGATCATAAGTAACAATCGAACCAATTTCTAAATTTTCCCGAATAAAAGTAGCTGCACTACCATGACCTGATAACACAAAACCCATTTCAGGAATTAATACATGTGTTGTTACATCAATTACTACACCTTCTGAATTCACTGCTGCCTCATAACCGAATGAATTAGTACCAGTATATCCATCTACAGTTTTATTATTATACGAATAGGTATAAATAATTAATTGATTTGTCCCTCTTACTGAGGAATTAATACTATTATAACTATAATATAGTTCTTCTGTTTTAAACTGTATATTATTAGCTTTTACATTCATAAGATTGAATAAAAAAATAAATGTAGCTAATGTATTGATTATTGTGCTACACTTTAATTTATCCATATATTCCTCCCTGCTAAATAAAATAATTTTATTAGTTTATCTCAAATGTGTATTAAAATACACATTTGAGATATTATTATTTCATCTATTAATCTTTATAAGTTATATCTAAACCAACTTCAAACATTCTTCTCCAAGGCATATAAATATCATTAATTACGACATTTTTTGCAATACTTGGTATATAAGTTTCTAAGAATTTAAATAATTCCTCTTTAACTATATTCGATATAACACCGCGTTGATCTTTTACATAAAAATAATTGAAGTTGAATTGATCTAAATAATGATCGCTAACATACTTACGTACAAATGAACAATAGCCTGCGTCTTCTACATAGCGAGCTGCTAAGAAAGATTTGTGTGAAGGAGTATTACCATTCATCCAATATACAATACCTTGTGGTATACAGGTTCCTAATGTATTAGATGAAGTATTCCAACCTGCATAGCTTGCTACTTTCATTGTTAAGCCTTTTTGTTCAAGTAAAGAAATTAATTCTAATTCTGCACCATTTGCAAAAGCAACATCCGCAACAATAACAGGTTTTCCTAATTCGTTTACACAATAATCCATGTATTCAATCCATTCAACCATATTACGCATTGTAGTATAGCCCTGTTTCTTATTCATTTGGTAAGCAGCTTCCATCATATGATCACTTGGTGAGTTGACAAATAAAATGATATCGGCTTCATTAACACTAGTTGCTATTAATCCACCTGCACCAAGAATTTGATATTTAATAGTTGTATCTAAATAACGATCTTCATAAGCAGGAATAACTGAACCCGAAGTAATCGTTGGATATTTTATGTACACCAATGGTCTCTTATGTTCTGACTCACATAATAAACGACTTAACAATGTATTGGCTACTTCGTCAGCACCAGGATACATATATACTTTTAATTGTAACTTGTTGTCTTCAATTTCTTTTCTGACTACCTTTTGGTCCATTGCTGTCCAACCAAATTCAGCAGAATCATCTTGTGGAACAATTAAAAAGTCAATTAAATTTTGTTTAACAAAATTTATCGATTCAATGGTCATCGCAGTATTAATTTTACGTCTATTTAAAAAGTCATTTAAATAGTCTAAATTAAATTTTAAATTATTAAAATGTTCAACTTCTTCTGGACTTGCTAAACTTAACTCCATTTTATGTTTATAAAATCCATGAAGGAAAATCTCGCGACCACAAAGTTCATAATAATCAGGTTCTTCATCACTTGAACTATATTTAGGGCATCGCATGATTAAATGGAACGCAAAAATCTTGATTTTAGGATTATTTTCTTTTACTAACTTTAAAATATTTAAACGTTCTTTTAATGTTTCTATCTTATCATAGTGTAAACGTGAGGGTACTATTCCCCCATAAAGTAATGTATCAATGGAAATAACTAAACCGTACGCATCTTTAGTTTCATTAAGAACAAAATCACGGATTGCTTCTAAGTTTCCTGCTTGTTTTTTATCTCCCATGATTTCAAGACCAGGTCTAACAATATTAAAGTTTTCACCTTTAAATAACTTTTGTGGAAATACATAATTACATGGACGCTCATCTAGTGGTAATAAAACTACTTTTTTCATTATAATCCTCCATTTTAATATTTAAGCTTTCTTTAATTTTTTCGCAGCAAATTTATCCAAGAATACAACAACATTATCGTGCATTTGTAATGCTGAAGCAGGACAACTTTGATCAACAGGACCGTTTATCATTGAATAAACAGCATCTGCTTTATTTTCACCGGATGCTATTAGTATAACCTTTTTAGAATTTAAAATATTTTTAATTCCCATGGTAACCGCTTGAGTTGGAACTTCTTCTAACGAACTAAAGAAACGAGCATTATCAATTCTTGTATTTTCATCTAGTTCAACTTGATGAGTAACAGAATCAAACTTTGTACCTGGTTCATTAAAACCAATGTGTCCATTTCTACCAATACCTAAAATTTGCACATCTATCGGATTTTTATCCAGTTTTTTATTATATGCTTCACATTCTAATTTAACATTATTAGTATAACCACTTGGGATATTAACGTTTTTGTCATCAATATCAATATGTTTAAAGAGATTTGTATGCATAAAATGATAATAACTTTGACTATGATTTCTATCTATACCAAAATACTCATCTAAATTAAAAGAAAGAATATTTCTGTATGAAGTATTATTTAATTTATAATCGTTAATTAATTCGTTATACAAACCCATAGGTGAACTTCCTGTCGCAAAGCCAATGACTGATTCAGGGTTTGATTTTACTTGATTGATTATCTCTAAGGCAGCATTTTTACTTAATTCTTCATAATTATCAAACACTTTTATTTTCATTTTAATTCTCCTATCAATATCTTTCATATTTATAATATATCATTTATATTATATATCTTTTTGCATATCTAGACAAGTATTTACTTCAAAATGTACATACAAATTTGATAAAAGAAAAATAGAGTTTTCACTCTATTTTACTATTTATTATAATGTTAATTCGTATCCCAAAAATACATCACAAATTTTAAAACCTGACTTTTCATAAAAAGCATTGATTCCCGTCCAGTCTACTATTACATCTGAACAGCCTCTATCAAATAAAACTTGTGTTCCATAATTCGTAATTCTTGATCCTAATTTATTCCCACGGTTTGCTTTTGCTACTCCTAATGGCCCAATTCCACCGAGTTTTCTATATCTTTTAGACCAATTTATATTATGCATAATTTGTAGGGATTCTTGATCGTTAATTCGTGCAAATCCAATTATTCTTTTATGATCTAGCAGAATGGCAAATTCTCTTCCACTACCACCCTTTTGAAAATAATCATACGCTTCAAAATACCATCTTTGCGAAAATTCGCGTTTTATAAACTCCAATAACTCAACCTTATCTAATAAAGTTGCTAATCGATTTTCATAAAACTCATCAAATTTAAATTCTGGATTTTCACTCATCAGTAAATTATAGGCTTTACTAATTCTTTTAAAACCTTTTTTTTCAAAAAAAACTTTTGAATTGTCACATGATTCAGGAATACCTGGGAAAAAAGTATTAAGGTCCATACCTAGTAATATTCGCATTTTATGATGTTTTTTAAATTCAGTTGTAGCTAATTCAAGTAATTTTGAACCATAACCTTTATTTCTTTCTTCTTTTCTAACGAATATAAAAGATATAAAACCTGTATTATAATAAGAATCAATTGGTATTTCACCTTGATAAATCTTGCTTACTACAAGTCCAATAAATTTATGATTTATAACAAGTGCCTTTGTTCCATCATTTACGATATGATCACTTGAAATAGCACATTGATTAACTAAATTAGGATGCATTGGCAAAGTATCAAACTCATTATTCCATAATTCGATAAACTCATCTACGTAATTCTCAATATTTAAAAATTGCATGAAGACACCTACTCTAAAAGTTCTTTAATCAAATTATAGTATACTTCATACCCTAATTCATTGAGATGGATTCCATCTAATGTATATTCTTTTCTTAAATTATTAAATTCATCTTTAAAATGGTTTGACAAATCTAAAAATTCCATACCATATTCTTTTGCTTTATATTTAACAAAAACATTCCATTCATCAATTTCTTGATTATATCTTGTAAGTCTTTCAACCGGAACTACACTTCCAGTGTTAACTGGAAAGATTGCTAAAACATAAAATTTTGTTTGAGGTAAATTAGTTTTTAAAATATCTAATATAGCGTCATATGTTTTAAAGAATTTAATAATTAATCCGTGTGCCCATGTCCATTGATTACATAAATAATCGTTAATACCCACTAATAAAAACAACTTATCAGGTTTTTGTTGATTAACAAACTTTAATCTTCCGATTACTTCTAATGTTTTGTCGCCACCAATACCCATGTTAACAACATTTTCAAGTTCATTTAATTTTTTAAAATTTGCGGTTAATGAATCACCTAAATATACTACTTTACTCATTACTTTCACCTCTTATTATAATATTAAATTATATCACTTTTAATTGTATAGTCAACTTATAATGAAACTATTATATAATAAAACACATTAATAAATAATTAATGTGTTTTATTGAAATATTATTTTTTCATTGCTTCAACGTAGCATTTTGTGATGAGTTGTGGTCTAGATATTGCTGATCCTATAACAACAGCATGAGGACCCATTTTACTAATTTTTTTCAATTCTTCCACTGTACTAATTCTACCTTCAGCAATAACTGGTATATGTAATTCTTTAATAAGTTTTTTTATCAATTTAAAATCAGGACCTTTTAATTTAGGTGAATAACTTGTATAACCAGATAATGTTGTTGACACACAATCAAAACCGATTTTCTTCGCGTTAAATGCTTCTTCAACTGTCGAAATATCTGCCATCGCTAATCTTCCATTCATATGAATAAGATTAACTAAATCTTCTAATTTTTCATTATTAGGTCTTTTTCTTAATGTTGCGTCTAAAGCAATCATTTCACATCCACTTTCAACTAACTCTAATACTTCCACTTTTGTTGGTGTGATATATATTTCACTATCACTATATTCTCTTTTAACTAAACCGATCACCGGTAATTTAATTTCATTTTTAATAGCCTTTATATCTACTAAACTATTAGCTCTAATGCCAACAGCTCCTCCTGTTTTTGCAGCTAATGACATTTTTGCCATTATAACAGGGCTATGTAAGGGCTCATCAGGTAGGGCTTGACAAGAAACTATTAAGCCTCCCTTAACTACATCTAACATACTATTACCTCCATTTTTTATACATTTGCTTTATATATATTATAATAGATTTCCATCAGATTGTCTATACATTTAACCAAATCAAATGAATCATTTTTTTGTTATAAATTGTTTTAGTCTTATTTTTTTAAAATAATGATGTTATACATGAAAAATTAAGAAATAAAATTTATTTCTTAATTTTTCATTTCACAGACTATTTCATATACAAGTTGTACATTATTTTGGCTATGTTAATAAATGATGTTGATTTTTATCTAATATATAGGACTACTCTAGTGTAATCCTAATATTAGTTATATAATTACTTGTTTTCTAAAACTTTAAAAATATCTTTTAAAAGATAATCTACTTGTTCTGATATTTTATTATAAGTTATCAAATTACCTCTAGTAGATTTTTCACCTACATCAATACTTTTTACGTTTGTTATTAAGTTACTACTAAATGTATCCTTAAAATCATTTTTAAGAATCATCATTGTTTGTTCTATTCCAGTATTTCCAATAATTATAAATCGTTTATTGACTTTTAAATATTGTTCATAAATATTTTCATTACTAAAAATACATTGAGACCTTTCTCTAAATAAAAAGAAATTAGAGCAAGGATAATCGCTGTAAATTGGAATAATGTAAATACAAAGATTACTATTTATAATTTCCTCATATATTGACTTAATATCATCCTTTAAAACGGGACAATCATTTGTATTTTTGAAACACTGATAATCGCAGACACCGCACTTATTAACATTTAAATTATAAAAATTAAATTGTTTAACAGTTATATTCTTGTTATAAATATTTAGTTTTTCTTTAATATATTGGCTTATTGAATAACTATTTCCTTTTTCTACTCTACTACTAAAATTAATAAGTATTATATTACTTTTAGTAGTAGAAGTATCTGAATTACATTCAATATTTGGCATAATATTCCCTCCCTTTTAAATAAAATTGGGTTCTCTATTACTTATATTTACAATTTTTGTATCAGTATAAAACAAATTAGCATGTAGCAGTAAATTCTTCATTTTAATTTGTTCTTTTTCATTTTTAAAGAGTTCTTTCTAATTAAACCAACCTAAATAATTTGATAAATGTTTAATTGAAACTCCATTAAACTTTCTAATCCATCCTTTTAATTGGAAATGGAATAAATTTATATTTTGTAAATGAAAATTACCTTCTTTTGCTTTTCCACCTATAAGTTTTATGTGGGTTAAATGAAGTTGTTTAGAAAATAGTTTTTTTAAAAGTATTTAAAAAAAGTTGTCATAAGACAACTTATCTGATTGCATGTTGAATAAATCGATATTGATCGGCTCTATAATATGATTTAACATATTCAAATGGTCTACCGTTATCTAAATAAGTATTAAGTGTAATGTAAAGAACGGGTGATTGTTTCGGAACTTCTAATAATTCAGAAACAGTAGCGTTAGCAAGTTTTGCTTCGATTGTTTGGATACAATAATTTATTTTTAATTTCAATTCTTCCTCTATGTAATTATAAAACGAACCAGTCATAATTTTTTCATTTAAATCTTTGAAAAGTCTTTTTGGAACATATAATTTCTCAAATAAAATGGGAATTTTATCACCATAACGTACTCTCTCAACAAGAAAGACTTCTTCTTCATTATTTAAAAATAGTTTAGCTGCTACTTCATCATCTGCAAGTAAAGATTGTATTGAGATTATTTTATTAGATACCTTACGATTCATTCGTCTCATTTCTTCACTGAAACCTAATAAACCTTGAATTTTCTTTTCAATTTTAAGTGTATTTACAAATGTCCCCTTACCTTTGTGTCTAAACAAATAACCTTCATTTACTAGATTATTTAAAGCTTGACGTACTGTCATTCTTGATACACTATATTCTTCTTTTAGTTCATTTTCACTAGGTATCATATCTCCTTGTGTAAGTACACCACTTTTTAATTTCTCTTTAATATCGTTTTCAATTACCTGATATATTGGCGTTTTCAAATCCATTCCCTCTTTCAACTAATATGACAAATATCTATTCTATTATACAAAATTTTACAAAAATATACAAATCATTTTTTAATTTGTTAACTGTATTTCTATACATACAAATGTATAGACAAATTAAGTCTTTTATTTTATACTATATTTATATTAAAAACATGGAGGATAGATATGAAATTAATACCGCAGCCATCAAGTGTTACGCTGAATGAAGGTCAATTTCTTATTGATTATTCAACAAAAATCGTCATTTTAAATAAAGAAGAAAAAGTCAATACCACTAGTGCTGAATATTTACAATCTCAATTATCATTACTTTTAGGATTTAAATTAATGATTACATCAAAGTTAAATGATGAAGTAAATCAGATGATCTATTTATCCCTTACAAATCTTGATGAGGAAGAATACGAAATTAATGTTTTATCTAAAAAAATTCAGATTAAAGGTGGAAGTCAAAAGGGTTTATATTATGGTCTTCAAACTTTTATTCAATTAGTTATCAATTATAAGGCAAATATACCTTGTTTAAGTATTCATGATAAACCTTATTTTGCTAATCGTGGTTTTTATCATGATATCACAAGAGGAAAAGTACCCACTTTAGAAACTTTAAAATACTTAGTAGATGTAGCTGCATTTTATAAACTAAATCAGCTTCAATTATATGTTGAACACTCTTTTGCTTTTGATAATTTTACTGAAATTTGGTTAGATGCAACACCTATTACTTCTGAAGAAATATTATTACTTGATAAATATTGTCAAGAAAAGCATGTGGAATTAGTACCCTCTTTATCAACCTTTGGTCACCTGTATACTGTCTTACGCTCTCATTCATTTAAAGAATTATGTGAATTAGAGAATACGGATGCTCCATTTGGATTAATAGATCGTATGTTACATCATACATTAGATGTATCAAGTTCAAAAAGTATTGAATTTGTAGAAAGTATGATAGAACAATACATTCCATTATTCTCGTCTAATAAATTTAATATTTGTTGTGATGAAACATTTGATTTAGGAAAAGGGAAAAGTAAAAATCTTGCTGAAGAACTTGGTAATGGAAAACTTTATGTTGATTTCTTAAATAAAGTGATTGAAATTGTTCGAAAACACAATAAAACCGTCATGGTTTGGGGCGATATTATCGCAAAACATCCAGAATATATAAATGAAATAGCTAACGACGTTATCTTTCTAAATTGGGATTATACAAAAAATCCGAATGAAAATAGAATAAAACTATTCTCTGAAAGTAAAAAACCATTTTATCAATGTTCTGGTACATGGGGTTGGAATCGTCTACCTGCTGATATCGATTTATCGCATCAAAATATTTTAAATATGTGCAAATTTGGTGTTGATTATAAGGCAATAGGTATTTTAAATACCGACTGGGGAGATTGTGGTCACTTAAATACATTGAGTGGTTCATTTCCTGGATTAATCTATGGAGCAAGTTACGCATGGAATCCTACAAAAGACTTAGATTTAGACGAAATCAATCAAAAAATCTCCTTTATTCACTATCAAGATCAAGAAAATCAAATTATGAATTTACTAACTAAGTTATCTCGAAATACTTTAGTAACACATGGACATATCGTTCGTTTAATTGAAACAGGGGCAACTTATCAATTTAATAAAGATGTGAGTGAAGATACTATTTTACTCACCATTAAAAATGTACAAGAAGTGGAACAATCGTTAAGTAAATATTTATACCTTGTTCCTAATAATAAACAAATTGAAATTAAAGAATTAATAGTTACAGCGAAAGGTACAGAATTACTTAATAAATTTTTATTAATTATTCATAGTTATGAATTGAAGAAGGATTTAAATACAAAAATAAATCCGAGAGACCTAGCAATAGAATTTGAAAAATGGTTTTATGATTATAGTGAAATATGGCGATTAAGAAATAAAGAAAGCGAATTATTCCACTTAAAAGACTTATATAAAAAACTAACAAATAATTTGAGAAATTTATAGAGGTGAAAGCGGTGAAACAATATCTTGCGTTTGATATTGGTGGTACAGATATTAAGTATGGATTAATAGATGAAACATGTCATTTCATTTTTACAGAAGTGACACCTACTCATGCATATAATGGTGGTTTATCCATCATTAAAAAAATAATAACTTTAACCAATCAATTAAAAGAAAAATATAAAATCGATGGGATTGCTATAAGCACAGCGGGCATCATTGATCCATTCAAAGGTGAAGTAATATACGCTACAAATGCGATACCCAATTATATTGGTGTTAAAATTAAAGAATTAATTGAACAAGAAACAGGAATATTAGCTGAAGTTGATAATGATGTAAACTGTTTCGCAATGTGTGAGAAGTTCATCGGCAATGCTTCAGAATGTCATAATTTTATCACTTTAACTATTGGAACAGGCGTTGGTGGAGCAATCTACCTTAATGACCAAATGTACTATGGCAATGACTTTAGTGCTGGTGAATGGGGAAGAATGCTTGTATTCGATCAAACTTTTGAGGAAGTAGCATCTATAACAGGTTTAATTAACCTTGCTAATAAACACATTGGACCAAGTAATTGGAATGGGAAAAAAATCTTTGATTTATATGATCAAAATGATGTAAATGCTAAAATTGCAGTTGATACATTTTATAAACATCTTTCAACAGGTATAATAAATTTAATTTATATCTTCAACCCTGAAAAAGTGATACTTGGTGGTGGGGTAACTGCTAGAGGTGATAAATTCATAAATGAATTACTTCAAAATGTGAAAGCCCGAATTGAACCCAAGTTTATTACTACAATAGAAATTGCTAAATTCAGTAATGGTTCAGGTATGATAGGTGCATTATATCACTTCTTAGATATGCAAAAGAATAAAAGATAGAGATAAAAAAACCACTTTAAAAAAAGTGGTTTTTTATTTATTCTAAATATTTATCAAGATTTAACACTTCTATATCGCTTAGTCTATTATATTTATTCGCAATAATCATATAGGATAAATATATTAAGGCAGATAACAATACAAATGGTACCAATGCCATCAAAAAGTCAAAAAAATAAACTAATATAAAAAATATAACATTTACTAAAATTAATATTATCGATTGAAATAAGAAACCAATGGATATTATTAACGCATTTTTTATTATCTTAAGTGGTTTTAAGTTGGGAAAGTGAACATATACTGGAACCACATGAAGACAAGTCATAATAAAAATGATTGTAATCAAAAGCATAAAATAGAATGCAATTAAATAATATGTACTTAGGCTCATATTACTATAATAGTAATATAGACTTAAAAATATTATTATTCCTGTACAAACCAGTATTATAAAAGTTTTTTGAGCTTTTATATACTCTTTTTTAAATACTTTCCAAAATGTTAAAAATAAAGGAAACTCCTTTTTACGAATAATATTAATTATAATTATTAAGCTAGCTATTAGTGCTGGCATAAAAGTAAATATAATGAGTCCAAATGAACAAGTGATGAATAACAATAAATTAATAACAATTAACTTAAATAATGTATCAAATAGAGTATAATATTTACTATTAGCATATTTTTCAAAATTCATTTTATATACCTATAATTTCCTTCAATATATATATAAGATAATCAATGTCTTGTTTATTTATATCATTATGAGTAACGAATCTTATTTCATCTCCATTGCGATAACCATTAACTTTAATACCTTTTTCTAATAATAATGCTTGATAATTGCTTGGAAATTTAACATTATTATCAATCGTTACAAAAACCATATTAATATCTAAACGATTATGACAAACTTTAAAACCAGGAATAGTTTCTATTTGATTAGCTAAATATTTCGCATTTTCATGGTCTATAGCTAATCTCTTTGTCATTTTTTCAAGTGAAATTAATCCACAAGCTGCCAATACTCCAGCTTGACGTAATCCACCGCCCATTAGTTTACGATTTTTACGTGCTCTCGTTATAAATTCCTTACTTCCTGCTAACATTGAACCAACGGGCGAACATAAACCTTTAGATAAACAGAACATAACTGAATCAACATATTGACAAATATCTTTAGCATCTACATTTAAAGCAGTCGCTGCATTGAATACTCTTGCCCCATCTAAATGAATATTTAGATTATTATTTTTTGCTATTTCATTGATATCTTTCATATATTGTAAATCTAATACAGTACCGATACCAGTCGCATTCTCTAAGCAGATTAACGATGTAAGAGGATAATGAATATCTTCGCCTCTAATTGCTGCTTTTACTTTATTTAAATCCATTTTACCCAATGTACCTTCAATTGTATTTAATTGAACTCCTGATATAACTGCTGTCGCACCCACTTCAAATTTTTTAATATGACAATTAGCTTCCATAATTACTTCGTCACCACGTTTTGTGTGAGTAAGCACTGCTAATTGATTCCCAAACGTTCCACTAGGAACAAATAAAGCTGCTTCTTTTCCAACCATTTTAGCTGCTAGTGTTTCTAGAACTTTTACTGTCGGATCATCTTCATAAACATCATCACCAACAACAGCATTATACATTGCCTCACGCATTTCTAAAGTTGGTTGAGTAACTGTATCACTTCTAAAATCAATAAATTTCATTTCATTTCTACTCCTTAATAATTGTAATCTAATCTAATAATACAAAAAACCTTTGATAATATCAAAGGTTTTATAATAAATTTATAAGATATTAAAATCCATAAAATACTATTCCGATTTCACAAACGCTATCAACGATAAATAATTGTAAACCAAACCATTATTTTCTTACGTTGACCAAATATTAATTGTACAGTAAAAAAATTATCTAAATCACTATGCAAACTTTTATTTATAAGGAATTCCATTACTTTTCCTTTTTGTCTACATGTAATGATCCATCTGATTGAAGTTCAGCAAATAATACTTCTTTAATATCTTTAATGCCTTTTTCATTTAATTTAGAATATAACCATTTTTCCGAAAGATCATATTCTTTTAAATTCTTCTTTAGTAACTTCCCATCAGTAATAATCTCCATTGGCATATATTTAGGTTGTTCAAGTTTAACATTTAAATCTTTATTAGTTGGATTTAAATTATCAACTTTCTTAAGAATAGATAATTGACCATTATGCTCTAAAATAGCATAATCAACTTCTGTAACTGAAAAGACTTGATTTTCTCTTAACATCATTTTTAAATTATCAATGTCGATGCGTGATCTACGCATTTCCACGTATTGAATCTTTCCTTTTTTGATAAGAATAGATGGCTGTCCATGAAATAAAACTGTTGTACTAGGTACTTTTAAAACTATTATACTTACTAGAATCACAAATATTGACCAAAATGTCAAACCATAAATATTTTCAAAAAATTCAGCACCCTCTGATCCAACTGCATTGGCAGCGATAGAACCAATGGTAATTCCCGTAACATAATTAAAAAATGTTAATTGTGACATTTGTTGTTTTCCAAGAAATCTAGTCAATATCAACAAAATAATAAATGAAAGAATAGATTTCCATAAAACATCACCAATTAAATTTAAATCAAACATATTATCACCTAAACATATTATTTGAATAATTATATAAAGTATCCTTTACTTTGACAAAATTTACATATTTACAATATTAAATAAACGTAGTATAATATAAAAGCACAAATAATGCCAGCGTGGCGGAATTGGTAGACGCAGTGGACTCAAAATCCACCGGATGCAGATCCTTACGGGTTCGAGTCCCGTCGCTGGTACCATTTTAGTAATTAACTAGAATTCTAATTTAGAATTCTTTTTTTTATGCATTTGATGTGGCCGAAAATCAAAAATGATTCATACTACATAGATCTGTTTTTACTGACTTAATAAATAAATTATTGTTTAAATTATCAATGCTTACAAGATTATTTAGTTTATCAGGTGTCAAGTAAAATATCACTTTTTTAAGTTGAATTGTAATAATTTTTCTTAACAAACTATATTCATTCATAATGATCCTCCAACAAAAAAGAAAATATTAACAAAAGATAAATAATTTATGTATAAAGACCTCATTATATATAATGAAATGAGGGATATTAGATGAACTCGATAATAAAACTTACATTTAAAGATATAATATTGTTTATTTTAATTTCATATTTATTTATATTTTATTATTATACATATAATCTTTATGAAAATAATCTATTAGTAAATATATTTGGTGTAGTTTTACTTATTAATTTATTGCCAAGCTTTATTGATAACTTATTTAAAATTCTACATCAATTCATTGGTAGAATAATCAACCTTTATAATTTATTTAACAATGATATCTTTACCTATATATTACTAATGTCTGGATTTATCACATTCATTATAGGAATTATTTTTTATTCAATTATTTTATTATTTATATCCATATTATTAATAATAATTGGAACTCATTTTTAAAATGCTTATAATCCAAGGAAACTTGAATTATTTATAAATAATCACTCTCATAACCTCAAAAAAATACCTGTACAAGATTGAGCCTTGTATAGGTATTTTTCTATACTTTTTTACTTATATTTTTACCAGCAACATAACCACTACTCCAAGCCCATTGTAGATTGAATCCACCACAATCGCCATCGACATCAAGAACCTCTCCTGAAAAAAATAAATTCTTTACAAGTCTTGATTCAAGAGAATAATCCTCAACATCTAGCGTATCTACACCACCGATAGTTGTTTGCGCAAATTTAAGTCCATTTGTATCTATACATTTAAATTCCCATTGTTTTAATAATTTACAAAAATTTTTAATTTCACTATTTTTTAACATGTCACAAGTTTTGTGAATATCGTCAATTCCACAATCTTTTAATAATACAGGTAATAATTTTTTATGAATAATACTTGTTAAAGCGTTAAATACACTTCGATAGCTAAAAATACTAAAATGACTAACATAGAATTCATAAACTTCTTCAAATGTTTTCTCAGGAAATATGTCTAAAATAATTTTTACATCTTGCTTCTTCTCTACACCCACAGAGGCATGACGGCTGATTTGGAGAATCGCAGGTCCTGAAATACCATAATCTGTAAATAAAACCTCATTAAAATCTTCTCTCGCCATTTTACCATTTACGTACACTTTTGCTAGGGCATCAAATCTAACCCCAGAAATGGCCTTTAAATGTGCGTAGTCAAGTTTCAATTGTACGATAGAAGGTATGGGCTTAATGATTTTATGACCAAGCTTTTTTAAGATTTCTTGAATTGAAGCATCACTTCCCGTTTCAGGTGCAGCTGCTCCTCCACATGATACCAAAACTTTATTGGCGCTAAATAATTTATTATTTTCATTATTAGTTTCAATTAAGAATGTGTTTTGTTTTTGCTTTTTTAAATCAATTACCTTACTATCTAAATAAACTGGAATCTTTCTTTCATCGATATTTAAACGTAATATATCAATCACACTTGAGGCTTGTAGCGATTGAGGATACATCTTACCTCTTTCTAATTCTACAAGTTGTAAACCAAATGTATAAAATAAATTTATAGTATCTTCAACGGTTAATTGATCTAGAACTTTTGTATAAAAGCCTTCATTAGAACTATGAAAAGTATCATAAGGAGGATTAATATTATTGTTAGTAAAATTACATCTTCCATTTCCTGTTGTTAAAATTTTTCGCGCAACACGATTACCACCCTCAACAATGGCTACATCTGCTCCATGATCTTTCGCAATAATTGCAGCTAATAAGCCTGAAGCTCCCCCACCAATGACTAATATATCGTGAAATATCATTTTTTTACCTCATTATTCTGTTCAAATTTTCTAATTAACTTACCTATTTCTAATTCATTATTATCAAGTGCATAAAAAATAGTTGCTTTGCCATATTTATCACTTAATTTAGAATTAGCACCGCATCTTAATAATGCTTCCACTACTGTTATGTTTTTAATTTGAATCGCATGCATTAACGCTGTTAACCCATTATCGTCAGCAAGATCAACTTCAAATTTGTCAAAATTGGAATCAAAGATTTTCGCTACAAACTTTATTTTATGCAAATTTAATGCAATCATTAAAATAGACATACCTTCAGTATATTTTATATTTAAATCGGCACCATTATTTAATAACAATGTAAATAATTCAAGATTATCATCTCTTAATGCATGTAATAATAAAGTATTTTTATCTTGGTCAACTGTATTTAATTCAGCTCTTCCTGAACTAATCACTTTATATAATGTATCTAAATCATTATTTTCATAAGATAACATTAAAGCAGTTTTTCCTTCTTTATTAACAATATTCAAATCAGTATATTGATAATTTATTAATTTATCAACAATCGCAGTTTGTTTATTAATGATCGCATTCATTAACAAGGTATTTCCAAAAATATCTTGTATATTCACATCAACATGATAATCTAACAACTCATTAAAAATTGTATTAAATTCAGCTTTTATATGGTCAATAATATTATCATTATTTAATTGTTCTAAGACAATAAACAAAATGGTTTTATTATCTGGATCACATAAATTTAAATCGCAACCTAAAATAAGAATTTTTTGGGCATATAGAAATTGTCCCATTTCTACACAGTACATTAATAACGATTTTCCACGATAATCTAAGCTATTTAACATTCTTTCATTTCGAATAATCATATCAAAAATAGGGTCACTTTGATATTTAATTGATCCATATGCTATTAAAAAAGGGATGTTAAAATGCGAATAATCTTCTACTTCTGCATACTCTTCTAATAATTCAATTAAACGAACTTCATTTTCAATCTCAAATAATTTACCAATTATCTCGCATAATTTACTGATTAGTAAATCTTCAATGTGTAGTTCTTTTGCGATATCTAAACATGTTTGATGTCGATAATTTTTAATAAAGATATCTGCTCCTAAATCAATTAATTTTAGTGCAAATTCTAAATCGGACTTTATTACCGCAAGATGTAATATTGTATTACCATCTTTATCAAGATGATTTATATAAACCTTATTTCGTATTAAGTATTGAACAAGCTCTTTACGACCTTTTTTATAAGCAAAAATAGTTGTATTTTCGCCTTTATTATTGTATGCTTTTACATCAACATCTTTACTTACCAATAAATCAAAAAAATCTCCATTTACATTTTCGATTGCATAAAATAAAGCCGTTTCACGATTAACATCACTAGTATCCAGTTTGATATCACTTTCCAATAATTTTTTAAACATTGAATAGTTATCATATTTAATCGCAATCATTAAATAAGTTTGTCCAAATCGATTAACTCGATTTAAATTAGGACTATATGTGATAGCCGCTTCTGCAATTATATTTTTTTGATTTTTAATACTTTTTTCAATTAAATCTTCATCATCTTTAAAAACATCTTCTAATTCAATATTTTTTGTATCTAAATAAAATACTAATTTAGGATCATCATCTTCAAACATCTTTTTTATTTTTTTATGCATAAACATTTTATCATCTCCTCAAATCAACAATATATACTTATAACTAATTTTACTTATGATTTAAGCCGAAATCAATAGAAATTACATGAAAATTGTAGAAATATAGAAAACTGTAAGGAAATCCTTACAGTTTTAACTATTAAGTGCATTAATAATTGCTCTTATTATTCTTTGTTCATTTTTAAAATCAGACATTAAGCTATCAAATGTAACTTTGTTTGTCTTATTTAAATTAATTAAATCCTCAAACTCTTCAATCACAATATGTAATTTATTTTGATTAATATAAATTGCCATTATTTCACTATACACAACATAATCATCATTTAATACTTTCATCATTTTTTCATTAACAAATCTTCTACTAAATTTTAAATCTTTAATAAATATTTGTAAATTATTATCAGGATTAAGTTCGAATTTCTTTGTTAGATCATATTTATAATAATTTCTTAATAAACTACTCTCATAATTATCAAAATTATCAATTTTATAAATAGCCTCACATGGATATTCTTTCCTTAGATCAATAATATACCAATGATAATTAGTATCTTTTTTAATACTACAGTTGAAAACTTTTAACCCAACCGTATCATACTCCACTAAATCATCAAACATAACTTCATCAAAAGTAAATTTACATCCCTCAATAACTCCCTCATAATGAAAATATGAAAAGTATTTAGCATAATTATTAAACAATTCGATTTGATCAACATCAACACATTTTAAAGTTAATTCATCATTATAAACTATGGTTGGGTTATCTTCGACCAATAGTTGTGGAACTATTTTATCTTGAAAATATTCATTCATATCGTTATAAATACTCTTAATTCTTAATGTGATTTTAAAATCAAATATGTAGTCTACTACAATTAAAAAGATAATCACAAGTAAAACAATAAGTGATTTACTTTGTAATGAATTTGTTAATAATATTAAAATAACCAGAAGTGAACATATTGAGATTAAAGGTATGACCCAAGCTAATAACTCTAACTTACGTTTTTGACTTAATAACTTTTTTATTTTCTCATCTTTTGGGAACTTTCTCACCCTTAATCACCCACAAACCAATTTATTTTATTCTGTTAAATAACTTGCTAATAACTTTATTGCGTTTTCACAAGCATCATAATGTGTTCTTTCCATTCCATGTGACGCATGAACTCCTGGACCGATTAAAGCAGCTTTAATGTCATTTCCTCCCCTTAAAGCAGCTGAAGCGTCACTTCCATAGTATGGATAGATATCTACTGCGAAATTAAGGTTTGTTTTTTTCGCTATTTCAATCAGTTTTGAAGTGAGTTGATAATCATATGGTCCTGACGAATCTTTCGCACAGATAGAAACATCGTATTCAGTACAAGCTAAATCTTTACCGATACAACCCATATCTACTGCGATTAACTCTTTTATATCATTAGGAATATAAGCTGCCCCATGTCCTACTTCTTCATAAGTAGAAATAATAAATTTAATTGTATTATTTAATTCTAGATTACTTTCTTTTATTGCTTTTATTAAAGTAAAAATAATCGCAACAGAAATTTTATCATCAATATGACGTGATTTTATAAAGCCATTTTCAGTTATAATAGTTTTAGGATCAATTGCGATTACATCGCCATTATTTATACCTAATGCAGTGACATCACTACTACTTGCGACTCTTTCATCTAATCGAATCATTAATTCATCAAAATTACTCCCTTTTTTAGAAGCATCATCATAGACATGTGATGAATAAGATGTTGTTAGAATCGTACCTTGATATGATTTGTTATCACGAGTAAATACAGTACAGTACTCACCAATTAATGAATTAGATTGGTTTCCGCCAATTGTTGTAATATTTAACGTACCATTCCCGTTAATTGAACGAACCATTAAACCTAAAGTATCTACATGGGCTGATAGTCCAACAACATAGTCATCATGATTACCTTTAATTTCGATAATCGCGTTGCCTTTATTAGTTCTTTTAAAATCTAAATTCAAAGCTTTAGCGTAATTTTCTACCTTATCTATAATATGATGACAGTATCCACTAGGGCTAGGAGTTGTTAATAAATCTTTTGCCAAATTTAAAAAATATTGTTTATCAATGTTCATAATCTTTACTCCATTCAAGTTAATATTTTTAGCAAGTAATTTAATTATATTCAAATTATAACAATTTGATACATAAAGTGTAATAATAATTATTATATCATATCTAATTTTTTTTCAAATAAAAACTAGTGCGTTTAGCACTAGTTTAATCCAATTTTATAATATATACTCCATCTTTACCATCTTTTTCTAATAAAGATACAAACACTTTTTCATTTTTTGATGTAGGAATGTTTTTTCCTACATAATCACTACGAATAGGTAACTCACGATGTCCTCTATCGATTAGAGTCGCTAATTGAATTTCTTTAGCTCTACCATAGTCCATTATTGCGTCTAATGCTGCTCTCACAGAGCGTCCTGTGAATAAAACATCATCAACTAAAAGCACTTTTTTGTTTTCAATGCTAAAATCAATTTTTGATGTATTAACATTTCTTTTAGCGTAATCATCGCGATATGATGTAATATCTAATTCACCAACGGGTACTTCTACGCCTTCAATATCAAAGATGCTTTTTGCGATTCTTTGCGCAATATAAATCCCTTTTGTTTTAATACCAATAATTACTAAATCATCTGTACCTTTATTATGCTCTAATATTTCATGCGAAATTCTTCGTAAAGTTCTGGCTAGTGTTTGAGTATCAATAATTTCTTTATAGTTATCATCCATTAATTATCCACCATATCCAAAATAAAATGATATTTTACTTTTTTGTATTTCATGATATTTTAATAAATTATTTCGATTTATTAGATTCGAAATAGTTACAATTTTTTCTGCTTCTAGATTTAGTTCTTCAATGTAATAAGTTATAAATTGATCAAATTCAAAGTCTACTTTTTCATCAATATTTTCTTCTACATAGCGAAGAAATTCATCATACATAAGTTCTTCATCATATATATAATATTCATTACGATATAAATCATAATAAACTTTACCGTCAGTCCAGTCACCATTAACAAATGGTACAAAGTTTTCTTCAATTGAAAAAATATCTCGACCTAATGCAAATTCATTATAAATACCTAACATGTTTTGTAAAGTTGGTCCTGCATCCATCATTCCCATAGCTTGATCCACAACTACTGGTTCTTCTATATCGTTACTCCAAATAATAAATGGAACTTTTTGTTTTGCTTTATATTCAACATTAGTCATTTCCTCAACACCATAGAAAAATTCCATTTCTTCTTTATCTAATTTGGCAGGATGATCACCATATAACACGATAATCGTATCATCTAATATTCCTCTGGCTTCTAGTTCTTTCTTAAATTCTCCGAAAGCCCAGTCAGCGTAATGTACAGATTTTAAGTAGCCACATAAATCAGGATATTCTATGTCTTCGCCACAATCAAAACTTGTCTCATTGCCATATTCATCAATTGTTACATATTTATCAAATTTATCAAAGGGCACATGATTGGTTAGTGTGATCATTTTAGTATAAAACTTAGTTTCAAATGAGTCTATAATATCAACAGATTTATTAAAAAAATCTAAATCGTTAATACCTAACCCTATTATTTGTTCTTCAGTAGGTTGATATGTATTATTTTTTTCATAAAAATAATCATACCCTAGATGTGGATACACTAAATTACGATTCCAATATGTACCGTCATTACCGTGCATAACAGACGTATAGTATCCCTCTTCTCTTAATAATTGCGGTGTTGAATTATATTTATTATTAAAGTGTGTTAAAAAGATTGTGCCATTATTAACAGGTAATAAAGAGGTATCAAATACAAATTCTGTATCAGATGATGTTCCAATACTTTCTTGAGAATAAAAATTACTAAAATAGAAACCTTCATTCGCTAAGGCACTAAAGTTAGGTGTAATATCTTGACCATTAAATCGACTATTTATTAAAAATTGTTCCACACTCTCAGCATGAATCACAATTACATTTTTATCTTTAAAAATACCTGAATATTTATTCTGTTCATTATCTTTATTTTTTTCTTTAAAGAAATCTAAAAATTTTTGATAATCATAATCGTTAGTTTCTGGTTCAAAGAAAATACTAATTGAACGGATTGAATCAGCAATATGATAATTATAAATCCCAAAATTTTCAACGACTGTTGGACGATTCCATAAATTAAAGAATTGGGTAAAATTCTTTGGAGATAATGAAACTAGTCCGATAATAGTTGTGAGCAAAGCCATTTTCAAGTATGAGTTCCTATACTCACGAGATACCTTATCAGAATATAACTTTGACTTATCTTTTCTAAAATGAATTAAAAATAAAATGAGTAGACAGGCAAAAACGAACCAATAAACAAAATCAAAGACATTTACTTGAGCAAGGGCAACATCCGATACATCAGCAAATAAACGTACTTGTTTCATTAAAGATAATGATAAAAAGTTTTGATAATGACGATAATATAATATATTACCATATGTTAATAAGAAGGTTAAAAAAGATATTACAAAGTAATAATATAATTTTGCTTTTGTACTTTTATATCTAAAACTAATCGCTACAAACAAAAAGATCCAATTTAAGTTTAAAGCAATTGATTTTATATTCAGTAATCTCATATCAGAAGTAATTTTTAATATAGCGTTTGGTATAATTAAACTTATTATAAAAATAAGTAACATTTTATCTTTAGATAATATAGATAAACATGACTTAATTAACCCCAAGATTGATGAAAATATATATTTAATTTTATTTAGTACCCTTATCATATTTACCACCTTTTCTTTTACTTTATATTTTACTATTTACAAATATATTAATCCACTATAGAATTATATCAAATAAATCAAAATTTTTAAATCATTTTTCGTAAATTCACATAATTTTACTTAAAAAATAAAGGATGAGTAGCATGAAAACATTATTAGTTGCGATAAACGCAAAATATATCCATACAAATTTAGCAGTCAGATATCTATATACCTATTGTAACAAACAATTTGTCATAGATTTTGTAGAATTTTCCATTAAAGACCAACTAGAAAATATTATTGATTCAATTATTAATTCCAACGCCAAAATAATCGCATTTAGTTGTTATATTTGGAATATTGAATATATTAAAGATATTATCACTAATCTTAAACTAAGGGATTCCGAATTAATCATCATCTTAGGAGGACCCGAAGTTTCCTATGAGCCAAAGTATTTCTTAGAGTCATTTCCCGTTAACTATATTATTTCAGGAGAAGGAGAATATCCCTTTTATTTGCTTTTAAGTTATTTACATAAACAGGTTGAAATTACAGAAGTTCCACAGTTACACTATAGAGAAGGTAATTTTATAGTAACTAATCAAGATGAATATGTGATGGACTTAGATGATTTACCTAGTCCATATCGTCTTGAAAGAGACAATGAACATCTTAGTCATCGAATCCAATACGTTGAATCAAGTAGAGGTTGTCCATTTCAATGTAGCTATTGTTTAGCATCCTTAGAAAAAAACGTCCGCTTTTTTGATATTGAAAAGGTAAAGGATGAGATTCGTTATTTAATGAATCATGGAGCTAAAGTTTTTAAATTTCTAGATCGTACATTTAATATTCGAAAAACCTATGCGATTGATATGTTTAATTTTATTATAAAGGAGCATCATGAAAACTGTGTTTTTCAATTTGAAATTACCTCAGATTTGTTAGATGAAGAAGTCATTCATTATTTAAATCAAAATGCACCTAAGGGGTTAATTCGTTTTGAAATTGGTGTACAATCAACTAACGAGAACACCAATAAATTAATATTAAGGAAGCAAAATTTTCAAAAACTATCACGAAATGTACTTTTAATCCAAGCGGGTAATAAAATCGATTTACATTTAGACTTAATCGCTGGACTACCAAAGGAAGATTATCTATCATTTATTAATACATTTAATGAAGTCATCACTTTAAGACCTCAAGAATTACAACTTGGTTTCTTGAAGATGTTAAGAGGGACAAAAATAAGAATCGAAGCTGAAATTTACAATTACACTTTTCAAGAACATGCTCCTTATGAAATGATTAAGAATGATGTAATAAGTGAAGATGATATTAAGAACATTCATATTGCAGAAGATATGTTAGAAAAGTATTACAACAGTCATCGATTTGATCAAACGATAAAATATATTTTAGATCATATCTATCAAACTAATAATTATCAATTTTTTGAAGAACTCGGCTTAAATTGGTATGAACAATATAGCCCTATTAAATATCAATATCATGATTTGTGTACTCGCTTATTAGATTTTATGAAGACTAAAAACACAATAAATCAACTTACTTCTTTAGTTATCTATGACTATTTAAAAACCCAAAAAACAAAACCTAAAATATGGTTTGAAACAAACATGGATAAAAATGAACGTAATCAAGTATTTAAATACCTCACAGAAAATAAACAAGAATTTAATTATGATCTTTTGTATCGTTACGCGTTTGTACATAAGTTAACAATTCATCCGAAAACATACCAAGAAGGACATTATTATTTAGTTAAATTGTTCTCTCCACATAATAATAATATTTATATCATTGATTTATAATAAAAAGCCAATGTAAGAAGATTGCACAATGCAGTCTTTTTTATTTATCACAAAGAATATTCGTCGTAATAAAATCGACCTTACTATCAATGAAATATTGTCCTAATGCTGGATCATCAACAGTCCAAACATTTACTACTAAATTATTTTTTTGACATAATTCAATTTGTTCTTTAGTTAATTTTCCGCGATTAACATCAATATCTAATTTATATGTGATGCATATGTTTAAAATCTCATCGGTTATTTCGCCAAATAAGTATTGTAAACTTAGATCAGGATAGTTGTTTCTTAAATATAATAAATAATTTAGATTAAAAGAAATAAAAATTACTTTTTGATATAAATGATACTGTTTTACAAGTTCTACAACGCGATCTAAATCTAAATCATTTCTTACTGTTTTTATTTCGACAATTGGAACTAAATTAGATTTAGAACATAGTTCTAATAATTCATTTAATAAAGGAATCTTTACATTTACATAATTTTGAATATTGTTACCACTGATAATTTTCACTTCATTTAACTCTAAAGCGGTTAAATCAGTAATGAGTTTGTTATTTCCTGTCATCCTTTCAAGTGTTGAATCATGAAAAACCGCAAAGTTACCATCTTTTAAAACATGGAAATCGCATTCAATACCATAATATTTATTTTCTACAGCTAATTGAAAAGCTGGCATTGTATTTTCAGGAGCTAATCCACTTAATCCACGATGAGCTATGAGTTTCGTATTTTCATTATTTAAATTTACACGAATCGTATTTAACATATTTTTTACCTTCCTATATTATAATATTTTTTCACAGTTAAGATTTCATTGTCCTTAACAAGCTTACTATAGTTAGTATTTAATAATGATAATGTGATGTAAGCAAATAACGACATGAAGATTAATGGTGCAAACGCAAATAGAATTTTAAAATAAAGCAATAGAAAACCAATGATTACATTGACCGCAATGATTAAGAATGTTTTAAAAGCATATAACATGGATATTAAAAATGCTAATTTAAAAGTTCGAAAAACTTTAACATGAGGATAGTAGATATAAACAATACATATATGCGTACAAATAAGAATATAAAAAATCAAAATCATAAAGATAATTACAATTCCAACTGATGTTAATAAACTATTTATTCTTAAATAAAACTTAAAATTAAAATAGATAATAGAACCAATTATAAGTAAAACCAAAAATATTTTTTGAGATTTGATATATTCTTTTTTAACTATTTTAAAAAATGTCTTTATGATTGGTACTTCTTCATTATTAATAACTGATTTCACTAAGATAAATAAAGCAATAGTAGCTGGCATAAATGTGAAGATACCTAATCCCAATACAGTTGTAATTAACCATAATAAATTAATTAGCAACATTTTAAAAATCCAATTAAATGCTTCATATACTTTTCCATTTATAAAACTTTCAAAATTCATTTATTACACCTCTTTTTATATCTATTATTGTAAATACATTTATTATAATATGCAATAGTAATTTTAAAATTTAAAAAATCAATTTTAAATCATAAGACTTAAAATTGATTTTTTTGAATTTAATCTATCATATCTTTTGAACCATACCAGTAATTATAATAATTTTGTTCATTGAAGTTTAAATCAACTTCTTTAACCAAATCGAAATCATTAAGATCATGAACCTGTATCTTAGCTAATGAAACTGTATATAAATAATCATCAATATATAAGCCTCTGATTATTTCATAACCATAACGATAATAATCTGCTTTATCAGTCTCAAAGTGAGAAATATCAGCTCCATATGTAAAACCATCTAAAGTAATATTAAACACTTTATAGGATTGACGATATAAATATTGATATGACTCATAAAGTTGACCATTTTCATTTACAATTTGGCGTTTATAAATAGAAGTTGTTAATGGAAATGCGATGATATTTTTAGCTTTATTAAATAACAATGCTTTATGATTATAGCTTAATTCAGAATAACTATAGCCTGAATCACCAAAAGGTATTAATTCATTGGCTTTATTAACTGGATTTGTAGCATCAGTTACATCAAATAAGGATAATTTAAGACCTGTTATCCGTGTGAATTCCCCACCATTTTGATTGACTGTGGTTGTATCAAAACCAAATCCGATCATATTAAATTCATCATATGGATGTAAATAAGTACTATATCCTGGGATTTTTAATTCTCCTAAAATTTTTGGATTTTTAGGATCCTTAGCATCAATTACGAAGAATGGATCTATAGTTTTAAATGTTACAAGATAAATTCTATCACCAACAAAACGAGCTGATTGAATTTGTTCTCCCTTGGCAAACCCTTCAATTTTACCTTCTAAATTTAAATCGTTATCGAAAATATATAAATTATTTTCAGCAGTGTTATCCCAAGTATTTCCATAAGTAGTAACGATTCTAAAGTTTCCATCATATTCATCAAGTGAAAATTGATTATTTATGTGACCTCGAACATCTATCGTTTGAGTCTTGCTTAATGTATCAACATCTATTTTAGTAACTAAAGTTTTATCTTGAATTTCAGGAGCATCGGTTCCACTTACTTTTTCTATGAAATTAAATATTCTGAAATTATATTCTCTTTGGGTAATATAAATGTTATCAAATGAAATGTAAACATTATCACCAGAACCCATATATGTATAATGAATTTCAGCTGCACTATCAAGGTTAAATTTCATGATTGTTACAAATCCTTGAGGATTTGTACCTTCTTTATAGTGAATTTCATCATAGTCAATCACATTTTCAGTTTCATTAATTTCATATTTTGGACGAGGATCGAAATCTTTATCTTGTTCATATGACCAATAATTAATGTATTGATTTGTGATTAATAATAACTCATTGTCAATTTTTCTTGTTGATAATACATATCCATCCAATAACAACTCATTAGAAGGAACATTATAATTACCTTTATCGTATACAATAACTTTAGTCATACTTCTTGAATAATTATAATAGTAATAGGATTCCGCTTTTGGTTCAGGCTGATTAATAATCTCATAGTAATAACCTATTACGACTAAATGATTTTCATCAACATATAACATGCTTGGATAAAAGCCTGTATCTGTATAATTTAAAGTTGCTATGACTTTCATATCACTAACTGGATATGCTTGTGTGATTGAAACCTGATTTTGACTAATCAAATAGATATTTTCACCATCTGTTTTAACAACATCAGATTCATCAACACCATTTACTTGAGTATTTGTTTTAGAATAATCTCTAGTAGAAGTAGAACTATCAGCTGCCGCGTTATCAACAGCTTTATCTGATTCAGCAGTCGCATTATATCCTCCACTACCATTGTACTTTTTTAAAATACTCAGTAAATTTTCTTTTGAATTAACAGTAGTTAGATCTTCATTTTTACTGCCACATCCAAATAAAATAAATAAAGTAACAAAAGTTAAACATAAGACATAAATAGTTTTTCTCATGTTATCATCCTTTCTTATTATTTTCAATATCTTCATCGCTACTTGTTGCTGTTGTTGTTGTAGATTTAACACTTGAATCGAACGAATCAGGTACCGCATTTTCAACATTAGGAATTCTTAGAGAATTAGTTGATAATTTTTCATTATCCCCTGGTAGAACTAAATTTAATCCCATAATAAATACAACGATTAAGCTCGAAACAAGTGATAGTTTTACGTTAAAAAAGTTTCTAAATATTTGTTTTTTAGGTGAATGTATTCTATCTAATGTTTGTTGCTTTAAACTTTCTGTTACAACTAAATTAGATAATTCATCATCGATGATTTTCTTTAAATTTTTATTTTCCATAATCCACCTCTTCCTCTAAATTTGTTTTTAAAATGTTTCGCGCTCTTGATAATAAACTGCTCACATTACCAGTCGTTGTACTTAATATTTCCGCTATTTCTTTAATGCTAAAGCCTTGATAATAAAATAATAAAATTACGTCTTTATATTTACTTGGTAAATTTAATATTTGTTTCAATAATTCTTTATTTTCCACTACACTCTCAACATTTTTATCGTCTGTGATATTTACAATTTCTTCATCTTGTAGTATTACTTTTTTATGCCAATTTGTTTTCAACATATCTTTACAAATATTAATCGTAATTTTAATAATCCAAGTTTTTTCACTACTTTCGTGCTTAAATGAATGATATTTTTTGTAAACCCTAAGGAAAACTTCTTGAAAGGCATCTTCAGCTAGCTGACGATCTTTTAAGTATATAAAGGATACACGTAGTACATCATTGCCATAATCATTGATCAATTTCTCGAAATAAGTGTCATTAAGTGTCATATCCTTAATAACTCCTTTCACATATTAGACGATTCTTCATCTAACCTTGTTGCATCTATTTAATAATAGTTATCTATTTTAATATTACACAATCTATTTATAACTTATTATGTTTAATATTTCAATATTTAATTTATAACTAACTAATAAAATATAAATATTAGTAAAATCTTCCTTATTTTAACACTAATCATTTTAATAAAATGTATATTATTGTTAAATTTAAATTATTATCGAAGTGGTATACCCTACAAGTTTTAGTAATAATGGCGAGAATTGCTAATGTATTTAAAGTAATAAGCAAATCAAAAGATTTACCATAATGAAACCCATCTTTCACATATAAAATTACCAATCTTAAAAAGTTAATTTAAAATATTTTACTCATAAAAAAAGATCAAGCAACACATGAAAAGAATGAAAAAAGTCGAAAAAACAATGGTTTTTCGACTTTAATATTTTAAAAAGCAAAAGTTACTGTAATTCTAACTATATGTGCTGTTAACTAAGTATTTCTTTTAAATCTTTAGTACGTCAATGACGTCATTTTCAAATGCAATAATACTTATTATAGAAATCCCAATGATTTAGATTATTTTATAACCTTTTGATTAATTAATTTCAAATCACTTATATTATTAATTTGAATCTTATTATCTGATACTGTATATAATTTATTTTTTATTACTAAACCACTCTTTATAACATTATTTTCATTCACAGAATTATGACTAATCGAACCTAAGCGTTTTAGTCCCTTATCTAGGTTGATTTGATATACAAAAAATAATTGTTTATATTGATCAGGTTGTAATCCTAGCCAATATGTTACTGGAAAACCAATAAGGTTATTATCTTTATCAACTAATAATGTTTTTTGATCATACATGACTTCGGTAAAAGCATCATTATAATCTTTATACAATATTCTATCTTGTGAAATTAATTTTACTGTATTTGTGACTTGATATAAAGAAATCTTTAAACCTTCTGGATTTTTATTTTTATCTAAAACTAATCCAAATGCGATTAAATGATTTTTATCATAGGGTAATAAATATGTATCATAACCAGGAAAATCAACTTCACTGATAATTTTTGGATTTTTATTTTTTAAATCAATAACATAAAAGGGATCATTGATATTAAAGGTTTGAATATAAGCTTTATCCTCAATAAATGTTGTGGCTTGAAGTTGATTTCCTGTGGAAAAGTTTTCTAATTTCCCAGTCAACTTCAAATCATCATCTAAAATGTAGATATGATTTGTAAAATAATCATCATAACTTTCACTTGTTGCTACTCGCAGTTGATTATTATATTCATTTATTGAATTCTCATCTAAGACAAGACCTTTAACTTCTTGAATATTTATTAATTCTAATTTATTATTATCAATTTTTATCATAATTGTTTTATTAAAATGTTCTTCTTTGTTAAACTTTTCTTCCGAAATATAAATATTTTTATCTGAAAAATAAATAGTATAACCCAACCCAAGATAAGACATTACATGAATATCAAATTTATCATCTAAATTTGTTTTTATGATATTAACGTAATTATTTGTGTAAGTATTTTTAACATGATATAGATTATCTACTGTTTTTTCTTCATTGTTTATCACATAAGTTTGTATTTGTTTCGGATTATTGATCATGCTTGAAGTAACTAAATAAAAATGATCATTTATTATCTTACTTGAAACATATTTTGCATTTATCTTTAATTGTTTAAATAAACGATAATCACTTTTATTGTAAATGAATACTTCAGTTGTACTATTATCAATTTCACCAATAACAACTAATTTAGTATTTGTTAGTGATAAATACATGGGTTTAAATTGTTTATCAAAAGTGAGTTCCTTTTTAATACCTAAACTATTGACATCATTAATAACTACCTTTTCATGAACAATACTATATAAATTAACATTGTCTGTAACAACATAATTAGGCTCAGTGATACTTTTATTTTTATTTATCATTTTAGAAGTTCGCGCTATAACTGGTTTTAAATGTTCATCATGATAATTAAACCAAATATCTTTTACTTCACTATTATCAATAATTTTGAAATCATCACTTACTTGATGCCCTTTAAACAATAAAGACGTTAAAATAGTAACAATAATAATCATCAATGGTGCTGTAACTTTATTAAGTTTTATTATATTCTTTAATACTAAAAAGTAAAAACAAGCAAAGATTAAAAAAACAATAATTATGTACATAAAAAAAATCCACCTCATTTTATTATGGGTGGATTTTCACTTTATTATGATGCTTGTTCGCCACTTAACTTACGTTTTTGATCTTCAGTAATTAGAGCTTCTATTACTGTATCTATTCTACCATCCATTATACGATCTAACTGTTGAATAGTAAAACCAATTCGATGGTCAGTTATACGATTTTGTGGATAGTTATAAGTTCTAATCTTTTCAGAACGTTCTCCAGTTCCTAATTTAGATTTTCTTTCTATTTCTTCTTTGTCTAATTTTTGTTGATTATATAAATCATATAAACGTGCACGAAGAACTTTTAAGGCATTAGCTTTGTTTTCATGTTGTGATTTAGCATCCTGACATTGTACAACTAAACCTGAAGGCACATGTGTAACACGGATAGCTGATTTAGTCGTATTAACTGATTGTCCGCCTGGACCTGATGAACAGAATGTATCCACTCGAACATCATTTAAATCTAATTCTACTTCTAATTCTTCAACTTCTGGCATGACTAGAACAGTTGCTGTTGAAGTATGAATTCTACCTTGAGATTCAGTAGCTGGTACGCGTTGAACACGATGAGCTCCTGATTCATATTTTAGATGAGAATATACAGATTCACCCGTAACCATAAATTCAACTTGAGAGTAACCGCCCATTTCACCATATTCTACGTTAAGAACTTCGATTTTCCAGCCCATTGCTTCTGCATATTTTCCATACATACGATAAAGGTCACCAGCGAAAATATTTGCTTCATCTCCACCAGCTGCCCCGCGTATTTCCACAATAACGTTTTTCTCATCATTAGGATCCTTTGGAACCAACATAATTTCTAATTCTTCTTGAATTACAGGCAATTGAGGTTTTAGTTCTTCTAATTCCATTTCAGCCATTTCAACTATTTCCTTGTCACATTCATGATGTACCATATCTTTTAAATCATCCATTTGTGAATCAATTTTTTTGTATTCACGATATTTTTCAACGATTTTTTCCAAATTTCGTTGTTCTTTTGATAATTCAGTTAACTTTTTAATATCTGAAGCTATTGCAGGATCTGCTAATAACGTATTAAGCTTTTCATAACGTTCTTCAATTGCATCTAATCTTTCAAACATATAAATATTCCTCCTTAAGATGCGTTCGATCTTATTTTAATAAACAGCACACTATATTATACTACATAATTTTAGAAAATAAAAGAGCTACAACTAGATGTGGCTCTTTTTTTCACTTTATTTTAATACATTTGCTGATAAAATTGGTTTGTAACGTTTATTTTGAAGTGCAAAAATAAGTCCAAGAATACTCATTAAGGCAAAATAGATTAAAGCGATAAATGTTAAATCAAATGTTTCAGTAAATAATCCAATTAACCAATTTAATACATAACCTAAAAAGTAAAGGATAACTGCGGTAATTAATACATTAAAATATGCTTTACAATGTTGTTTTGTGAACTTATTGCCAAACAACCAAAATAACAATGGAATCAATAATGCAAAAAAACCAAATTCATTAATAAAGCCAGAACACCCAAGTAATCCTATAACCCATACTATAACTGCAAGTGTATTATTTTGTTTCATATTAATAGTCCTTTCTATTGTATAAATCTTATCGCAAATGGTACCTTATAAATTTTATTATCACCAGCCTGAAGTATACCAAAGATTGGTATAATTAAACCGTAAATAACTGCTGCTACTAGTATAGGTATACCTATTAAAATAAAGGATAACCCAATACCAAGATAAAAATAAATAATATAACTTATTCCATAGTTTAAAACTTCTTTTGATGTATCTGTTAAAAATTTAGATTTCCCTTTAAATATTACATACACAGCGAAAGCAGCTATTACAGGCCAAAACAATGCAGTAACAAATTGAATTGCCCATAAAACAATAGCGATGACTTTCTCAGTATCCTTATTAATGTTAATGGGACTATTTTCATCAACAGGTGTATAAGTATTTGTTTTTTCATCATACTCGTATTTTTGAGACATAAAATCACCATCCTTATATTATATATTTTCATTATATCATTATTTTATTCACGAGACAAATGAGTGTGTTTAAATTCTTCTTTATTTCTAATATATAATTTAAACCAAATATAGATAACTAATCCTTTTAAATTAGAACTAATTGTAATTGCGATCCAGATTCCATTAAGACCGAAAAATTGTGTAAAAATATAAGCCATAGGTATACGAGCGATGTTAAAGGCTACACCCACAATAGATGAAGGAATTGTTTTACCCAGACCATTAAATGCTCCACCAATAACTGATTCAATAATCATTAACAATTGACTGAATGCAAGTATATGTAAATAATCAATACCTAATGGTAAAATATCTTTTTTATCTAAAAAGATACTAAACAATGGTCCCGCTAAAAGATATAGCAATAAAGAAGTAAAAATACCATAAAGGGTCATGGATATTAAAGCATATTTTATCCCTTTTATTACACGATCATATTTTTTCGCTCCATAATTTTGACCAACAAAAGCTCCAAGAGCTGTTTGAATTCCACCAGCTGTTAACCATGAGATAGCTTCAATCTGTGAACCGATGCGGTGAACCGCAGTTCCATTCTCTTGTCCAAATTCAAAGACAATTACACCTAAGTAGATCGCAATCATTGTAAATATTGCACTTTGAATAGCAACTGGTCTACCTAGTATAATGATATCTCTTGCTTTAATTTTATCTATCGAACTTAAGAAGTGGGCTTTATGTAAAATTGTATTTGGTTTTTTATAATAAATAATAAATGCAAAGGTTACTATAACTTGAGCAATTATTGTAGCGAATGCTGCACCTAACACGCCAAGATTTAAAGGAAAAATGAAGATGTAATCAAGGATTATGTTAAGAACTAATCCAACTGAACTTATTAAAAAGGGTGATAAAGTATTTCCTGTTCCATTTAAAGCACCTGCTAAAACAGGATTTAATAAATTAAATGTCATGCCAATAGCGATAATTCTTAAATAGATTACTGCATTATTATAGACACTTAACACATCAATTCTAAATAAATCAATAAGTTGATCTGCGAAAATAAATAAAATTAAAGAATATATAAAAGCAAAAATTGCTTCTAATTGTACTCCGGTCTTAGCATAAGCTTTTGCTTCTTCATAGTTATTTCTACCATACGATTGAGAAACACGTACTTCTGTTCCAATTCTAACTAATAGGGTAACCGCTGCTCCAAGCCAGATATAAAAACCTGCCGTTCCAGCAGCTGCAACTGCCTCAATCGCTAAATTCCCACCTACTATTTGCCCTAAAAAATATATATCCGTTAAATTATATAGCATTTGAACAAATGATGTTAAAATAACAGGTACTGATACAAGTAATAATTGTTTAATAATATTGCCATGTGTTAAGTTGTAGCTATTTTTCATTTTAATCTCCTAGTACTAAACTATTGATATTATATTATCTTTTTAGTATTTTAACAATCAAATTATATTATAACTTAATAAAATAAAAAATGCGATAAAAATCGCATCATACTGTAGGACTAGGAATATTAATATTAGTCCATCTTCCACACTTATCTCCCCAACGCGCGGAAAGGTTTTCATCCTTGTAAATTCCAATAACTTCACAAACGTTAGGACAGTGTGAACACTCAAATCCTTTTACTTTGAAATCAACATCAGCCATTTCTAGTCCTAAAAATTTTGTTTTTTGTTTTTGTATAACTTCTTGCTTAGCAAGTAACGCTGAACCAATCGCCCCCATTACATCATAATGAGTTGGTACATAGATTTCCAACCCTAAAGCTTTTTCAAATGCTTTTTTTATCCCTATGTTGGCAGCAACTCCACCTTGAAAAACAATGGGGCCTTTTATATCTTTCCCTTTAGCTAAGTTATTTAAATAGTTTCTAACTAAAGCTTCACATAAACCATTAATAATATCTTCTTTACTATAACCTAGTTGTTGCTTATGAATCATATCTGATTCAGCAAACACAGCACAGCGTCCAGCAATTCTTACATCTGTCGTCGAATTTAAGGCATGAGCTCCAAATTCTTCAATTGGAATACCTAGTCGAGCCGCTTGACGATCTAAAAACGAACCAGTACCAGCTGCACAAACAGTATTCATCGCAAAATCACTAATAACATTATTTTTTAAAATAATTATTTTCGAGTCTTGTCCTCCGATTTCAAGGATTGTATTTACATTTGGTATAAAAGTAGATGCTGCGATCGCGTGCGCTGTTATCTCATTTTTTATTACATCAGCTCCTACCATAAAACCAGCTAACTGTCTTCCACTTCCAGTTGTACCAACACCAGATATCATAAAGTCAGAGCCAAGTTCACTCATCTTTACTTTAGCGTGTTTTAACCCCTCTTTAAGTGCATTAATCGGATTACCCATTGTTCTTATATATAATTTATCTATTATATTATTATTTCCATCAATAATTACTACATTTGTACTTACTGATCCAACATCAATTCCAAGATATAGCTTTTCCATAATCTTTCACCTCTCTTCTTTTGTTTAATAAATCTACAAATGCCTCAATTCTTGTTTCATATCCACCTTCACCTGTCATTTCATCAATAACTAGAGTTAAGATAGGAATATCTTTTTCTCTTTCAATTGTTGGGAGAATGCTTCGAGCTACGATTTCAGGCATACAAGTAAATGGTAAAATGTGAATAATGCCATCATAGCCTTGTTCCTTATATAAAAGTGTATTTCCAATCGTATGAATCCCATGTCCACCAACAGGGGTAGCTAAATATGGACTTGCGGCTTTATAAACTTGTTTCTTATCTGAGCGTATTAAAGGTATAAAGTCTAAGGTATCACGGACAAACTTACTAGTTGTAGTAGAGCGGTGCGATTCAACACCCATATTTCCTAATTTTTTTTCAACATTTAAATTTAAGTAATTTTCAATTAGTGTGTAAATTTCTCCAACAATTCCAATTTTTATTACATCTTTATCTTTATCAATTTCTATACTTTTCAATTTTTGGTTGTATTCATCTATTAAGGCAAAACTAGCTTTAAAACCTTGAACAGTAATTATTTCATTTTCAAACTCAATCGCAAGATGATCAACTTCACCTTTTTTAATTTCTCTAGGTCTTACTTTATTCATTAAGTCATTTAACTCATCTACTTCATCTAATAACTTAAGACCTTTTTTTAATGTATTTAATATTTTAAATACGCCTTTTTTACCTGATGCCTTATTTAATAGATTATAAAACTCCTTCAATCCTTCAATATTACTAAAGCGGTCAGAAGTTATAAAATCAATTTTATATCCTAAATCAAGCATAATTTCTTTTTGAAGAGAACTAAAAATACCAAAACGGCATGGACCACAGCCTGTTAACATAAAAATAGTATCAGCACCTTTTTCAATTCCCTCGATATAATTTCCGATATTTAATTTAAAAGGCATACAGACAAATTCAGGTGAGTATTTTGTCCCTAATTCCATCGTTTTTTTACTACACTTAGGTGGACAAACAACATCAATATCTAACTCTTCTAATATTGCTTTAATCGTAATATAAGTATTACCCATGTGTGGAAAGGTTATTTTCAAGGTTATGCCTCCATTTAATCATATCAGTGAATGCTTCAAGTCTTGTATTAAATCCTGCTTCACCACTATGTTCATCTATTGTTATTAACATGAATGGTATATTTGCTTTTCTAATACGTCTTTCAACAATTTCAGAAACAATCGAATCGATCCCGCAACCAAAAGAACAAATATATATCATTCCATCGATTTGTTTTTTTTCTACTTCATATAAGCAAGATCCAATTAACTTTCGAGCAAAATTCCAAAATATCTTACCATCATATTGTAAAGCATATTCTGATGTAATATTATCATCAATCATTTCTGGTGTAATTACATCATATTGATCATCTCTGAGCTTTTTGATTACATTCATGTTTATAAAGTTATCATATATGTTATATGGGTGTCCCATTAACATGATTTTTCGATTATTAGATTCAAATATATTAATATTATTGGTGTCAGTAGGTAATTGTCCCTGTTTAAGTTTATCTTTATAAAGATTAAATTCAGAAAGAGCTGAATCATATGAAGATAAAATCTTATTCTCGTCTTTTGTTATATATTTACCAATTTCTATTATGGTATCATTAAAATGTTTATCAGTTTTTGTAAAGTCGATTGTTGTATTAATCATTTTGGGTATATCCGTCAATGAATTTTTTATCATTTCTGGTATTCCACAAAACTTTGGACAAATAAAATCACCTTTACTAACTCCCATAATTCTTGGTACAAAAATATAATCAACTTTATCTTTTAAATTTAGAACATGTCCGTGATATAACTTAACAGGAATACACGCATCATCAACTGTTGTTTGTGTTCCTTGGTGTAATACTCTTTTATTTGTTTGTTCAGATAGTACTACTTCAGCACCTAAATTACTGAAAAATGCTATCCATAAAGGTGAGTATTCATAAAATAACAAAGCTCTAGGTATCCCTATTTTCATTTATATCATCCTTACTAAAATAATCAAAAATAGGTTATGAATATTTTTATTATATATACAAATTATAGTATTTATAAATTTTTATTTCATTTTCATGTGTTAAAAATAGAATAATTTATTATCAAATTTAATACTTAAATAATAAATAATATCGAAAAAGAAAAAATAAAAGAAAAACTTGAAAGCATAGGCTTCCAAGTTTTCTAACGTCATCAATTTAATTTATTTTACTTTATTTCGTTCTACAAATATTTATATAATTTCGTTCTACAAATATTTAATAACTATTTACTTTGACTAGAACTTTGTTGATTTTGTTGAACTGCAGCTTTAGTACGAGCTTTAGCTTCTTCTGAATAAGCATTATAACCTTGTGCTCCAATACCTTGTGCAAATTCTGTATCTGTTTTAGTTTGTTGGTTTAATGCATTCATATTAGTATTCATAGCAGTATTTTGAGTTTTATTTCTTTGTGCAGCTTCTTGAGTTCCAGCTTTAGCTTCTTGAGACATACCAGGAACTGAACCTAATGTTGCAAATTCTACGTTGTTTCTATCGTTTCTATCGTTTCTGTTATTTCTATCGTTTCTGTCATCGCAATTATTTCTGTTATCGCGGTTTTCATTTAATCTGTCCATTATTTTGGTATCCTCCTAATAATAAATTGATGACATTAATATTGTAAACAAATTTCTAAAATATATTAGTTTTTTTAATAGGATAATTTTAACAATTTTCGAATGATAATGCCTTGACACTTATAATAAAAGTACTCTTATATAAGAGTACTTTATATTAACTATTTATTTCTGTTTTGATTATTATTTTTGTCGTTTCTATCATTCTTATCGTTTTTGTTATTTCTGTTATCTAAATTATTGTCTCTACCTAATTCTAGGTTTTCGTTTCTATTTTGGTTGTTTTTATTGTTGTTATCATTGTTATTGTTTTTGTCGTTTCTATTGTCTAGGTTATTATCTTTACCTAATTCTAGGTTTTCGTTTCTATTTTGGTTGTTTTTATTGTTGTTATTATTGTTATTGTTTTTGTCGTTTCTATTGTCTAGGTTATTATCTTTACCTAATTCTAGGTTTTCGTTTTTGTTTTTATTGTTATTATTTTGATTATTGTTCATCGTTATCCTCCTATATATTTTTATTTTTGATGACAATCTTAGTTTTTTCAAATTATAAAAATATATAACTAAATTCAATCATATTTTGCAAATATTATGAAAAAATTTACTTATTTTTATACTTTTCAACTAATTTTTGTTCACCCAGAGCAATTAAATCTTTAACTATCACACCACCAACTGGACCAGCATTAATTCCAATTTGTCTTGAAGTTGTGTCACCATCACCATATGGTAATGAGATTTGATCATATCTCATTTCAGAAGCTACTTCATTTTTTAAATTGCTCATTGCTTTTTTAATATTTTCTTTTTGTTTTAAATATTCTTTAATATCTTGGTATTGTTCGTTGTTATTTAAATTCATACAATTCTCCTTTCTTTTCATTTTTAATATAAACCAAAAACAAAAAAATAAACCCTATTTATAATAGAGTTTATTTTTATTTTTATTAACTTAAAATAAAACGATCACTTAATACACTATTTGTTTTAACATCTTTAAATAATTGCATTAACTTATCAGCTGTTAATTGTTTTTTCTCATTACCTGATATATCTAATATAATTTTACCATTATCCATCATAATGAGTCGATTTCCGTAATTGATCGCATCATTCATATTATGAGTTACCATTAATGTTGGAATTTTTTCTTCTTTAACAATTTTTTCCGTAATTTCCATTATTTTTTTTGAAGTATTAGGATCAAGGGCTGCAGTATGTTCATCTAATAGTAAAACTTCTGGCTTGGTTAATGTTGCCATTAATAACGAAAGTGCTTGACGTTGTCCACCTGACAACATACTGATTTTCGTTTCTAAATGATTTTCTAAACCTAATCCTAATACACTTACAATTTCTTTAAATTTAGCGATATTTTTCTTTGAAACACCAAATGATAATCCAAAATTTTTATTTTTATTATTAAACATGGATATATTTTCGATTATATTCAAAGATGGCGAAGTTCCAAGTGCTGGATTTTGATATACACGACTCATTTTTTTTGATCTTTTATATTCTGGTAATTTCGTTATATCTTTATCATGAATTTTAATTGTGCCCTCATCAACGGGAATACTTCCAGCTACGATATTAAGTAAAGTCGATTTTCCTGCACCATTACTACCAATGATCGTGATAAAGTCATCTTGAGAAACAGTGAGTGAAAAATTTTCAAATACTCTTTTCTCATTTATTGAAGCTGTATTAAATGTTTTCGTTAATCCTTTAATTTCTAACATTTTTTTCACCTCTTTTTAATTTTAGAACTTTTTTATTACTACTAATTATAAAAGCAGTGATTACAGTTAATGCACTTATTAATTTAAAGTCAGACGCTGGAAAGCCTAAATTTAAAGTTATAGATTGTAACACATTATATAAAATGGCGCCAAATACAACCATTGTTGTTTCTTTAATAAATGGTAACTTAAAAATCGTTTGACCAATAATAATTGAAGCCAATCCGATGACTAATGTTCCTGTTCCAAGTGACATATCAGCAAAACCCATATATTGAGTTAATAATGCTCCGCCTATTGCGACAATTCCATTAGCAAGCATTAAGCCCATTATTTTCATCGTTCCAATATTTTGCCCTAATGAAGTGACTAAATTTTCATTGTCACCTGTTATAATGAGTAACATGCCTAACTTAGTTTTAAGAAATAAATCAATAAGTAATTTTATAAAAAATATGAATAACACGATCACGATTAATGTTCCAAGTAAACTAAATACTGTTACTTTATTTGGTATAGAAATGTTTGAAGTCTTCATTACTCGTAAATTAATCGAATATAGACCAGTCATGACTAAGATTCCTGACAATAGACTTGATATTTTAAGGTATACATGTAGGATACCTGTTGCTAAACCTGCTAATGCGCCACCTAAAAAGGCTAAAATTATAGCTATAAATGGATTTACACCATTAACAATTAAGATTGATGAAATAGCAGCACCAAGAATAATAGTTCCATCTACTGTCATATCAGGAAAATCTAATATTTTATAGGTGATATACACACCAAGTGCAATAATTCCATATATAAGTCCTTGTTCGATTACATTTACGATTAATTCTAACATTTTTTATTCACCACTCACCATTTGTGCTCTTTCTAATACTGTTTCTGGTAATGTTATACCAAGTGTTTCTAATGTTAACTCATTTATGATTAATTGTGTTTCTTTTAAAGTTTCTACTGGAATTTCAGATGGTTTTTTACCATCTAAAATATCAGCAGCCATTAATCCTGTTTGAAACCCTAAATTGTAATAATCTAAACCTTCAGTCAATAACGCCCCTGCTTCAACCATTCCTGCTTCTGAAGCAATCACTGGTATTCCTTTATCTAAAGTTCTATCCATTATTACAGGAATTGAAGATGCAACTTTATTATCTGTCGGTATATATAAAATATCTATTTCATCTACTATACTATCAACAGCAAGTGCTATTTCACTTGTTGCGGTAATCCCTTTTTCTATGATTGTAAAGCCAAATTGATCTTTTAATGATTTGGCTAAATCAACTTGTACTTGCGAATTAACTTCACCAGTATTATAAACAATACCTATTCTCGTTTTTCCAGGGAAAGCGATTTGGATTAATTCAAATTGCTTTTCCATTGGCGTCATATCACTTGTTCCTGTGACATTTCCACCAGGAGCTTCATTACTATCTACTAAGCCAGCTGTTACAGGGTCTGTAACTGCTGAAAAAACAACGGGAATCTTTGCACCTGTTTTTAGAAAAGGTAATATTGGTTTTTTATTTGTCGCATTTTTAACTGCTTGTGCTGATGGAGTCGCAATTGCCATGATCAGATCAACTTTTTTAGATACAAAATTTTTAGCAATTAAATCAGCTGTTTCTATACTATCTTGTGCATTTTGAAAGATAAACTCCACATTTTCATTTTCAACATAACCTCGTGTTGCTAAACCTGCGATAAACCCTTCTCTTGTGCGGTCTAATGCATCATGTTCAACAATTTGGGTGATCCCAATTGTAAACTTTCCATCATCTTCTTTAGTACATCCTACTAATACGAAGACCATAATCATAATGAAACTTAATGACTTTAATTTTTTTCCTACCATTCTACTATCCTCCATAGATTTAATTATTTATACAAAAAAACTCCCTAAGTAATCTTAGAGAGTATTGTATTCTAAAATACAAAAAAACGATTTAAGAAACTCTGTTTCTTAAATTTCCAAGCTACCATTCTACCATTTATATTTAATTTTCAGGTATTGATCGATGTGCTAAACCGATAGCTACCTCATTAAGATGTAATAAGCCAATACTCATGAAGATACAAACAGCTAAGTGTTCTCCTCTTCTAGCAACGCCTATTTTCCCACCTACATTTAACCCTGAAGCTTTTAATGCAACTTGCATAATCGCTTCTCTAGCAGCTCCTGCTACTGCACCATCACTAACGTGATTTTCATTTATCAAATTAGTTCTTCTTGATGCTACAATAGACCGTTCTATTACTTTTGGTATTGATTCAATTAAATTTCCACCAATATCAACAGCAACAGCTTTGATATTTTTCTTTTTAAGCTCTTCTATTTTTTCGTGTTCTTCTTCTCTAGATTGTGTCATCGCAACTAATATAGCTGCTTTTGATATTTCTATACTTGACATCTATTTCACCATGCTTCTAAACTACTGTTTTTATATATATTATATGTTGGAAACTATTATGTCAACTAAATTTTATATTTATTTTTATTTTTTACATATTCAAATAAAAAAACTGGTAATAATATTATAAAAGAGGTGTTAATAGTGAAGAAATTAATTATATTTATATTACTTGTATTGTTTATTTCTAAATTTGATCTTGGTAATATAACTAATGGTTTAGAAAATTTAAATACCTTAATAAAAAATATTAATATCAATGATGATACTACAAAAAATATAATTAACTACATTAAAGATCCTAAAGATTTTCTAACTGATATAATTGATAAAGATTTTGAAAAGTTACATTATGATTTAAATACTTTAGAAACTGAATATTATGATAAGTTATTAATAGAATATAACATTAATAAAACAGAGTTAAACGAACTTATTAATAACACTGATAAAGATAAAGAAATGGTTAAAAAACAATATATAATCGACAAAACAAAACTAAGTGAAATGGATTATTATCAAATATTTGTATTCCCATTTAATAAAGTTGATAAACCTGAAATTGAAAACGATATGTCATTCACAGAATTTAAAGATAATTATGAACAGTATTTAATTGAGAGCATTAATTATTTAGAAAATAAACTAGATGACTAAACTATTAAAAAAAAAGAGACATTTTTCAAATTATTATTTGGAAAATGTCTTTTAATATGCTTAACATAAATCTAACGATTAATTCTTTTTTAAATATTTTCAATGGTTACATTATTATAATAATGAGATATGATTTGACGATAAGAATAACCATCCTCTCCCATATAATGAGCGCCATATTGACTCATACCGACATTGTGCCCCCATCCTCTTGTAGTAATTGTAACTTTAGATCCATCAAATTTTAAATCAAAATCTTGTGATCTAAGTCCTAAACTGCTCTTAACTTGGCTTCCCGAAAATTGACGACCAGAGATATTGATCGTTCCAACAGCGTCACCATCAGTTCTCGAAATAACACTTGCACTGAGTGAACTCGTAGAAGGAATACCTAACCTACTTCTAAATTCAGAATAACTCATCGTTTTAGTACGATAAAACTCAGGTGACTTTGTATCCCATGAACTAGACACACTTTTCAAATATGGAACGTCTCCACCCCATACATTAACGGGGTTTTCTGTTCTACCATTGTTAGTTGAATGATAATATGCAACAATCAAATCACCATCATATTTTAAAACTTGTCCACTTGTCGCATTTACCGCGTTTTGAGATTTTGCATAATATTTATCAAAATTTGCGCCCCATTCTTGTTTTAATTCAGCAGTATCTTTATATACTTGGTCTCTAGCATCATCATATAAAATGACTCCGTCTTGTGTCTTGGATACAGCATAAGTTCTAGCAGCTAATGCTTGCGCTTTAAATGCTTCCTCATTAAAATGTGGAGGTATTTCAGAAGCGATAACGCCAACTACATATTGTTCTAGTGAGATACTTTGAACTGCGCCATTATCTCTTCTTACCCTTACTGTAACATTTGATTGTGCTGGTGCAGTAGTTGTTGGCGCTACGGGCGCGGCAGCCCCAGCAGCGGGTATAGTTAAAACTTGTCCTGGTAAAACAGTATCACTTGTTAAATTATTCATCGATTTTAATTGATTTACAGAAACTCCCTCACGATTTGCGATTAACCATAATGAATCACCTGATTCTACAGTATAAGCACTGGTCGTATCTTCCGCTGCTTGAACAACCTTTATTGTTTGTCCTGGATAGATTGTGTCTCCAATATTATTTAATAATTTTAAATCGTTTACCGACATATTGTATCTTTGTGCTATCAAGAACAGAGAATCACCTGATTTTACGGTGTATGTGCCTACTTCGGAATTTTGTTGAAGCATCAATGTTTGTCCTGGTTGTATGTTATCACTTGTCAGATTGTTATAAGTTATTAATTGATTTACTGTCAGACCACTTCGATTAGCAATCGCAAATAAAGAGTCACCACTTTTAACTGTATAAGTTGATATATTGGTAGTAGAAGTTCCTGGTGTAGTTTGACCACTTAACTTTAATACTTGCCCTGGGTAAATTACATCATTTGATAAATTATTATAAGATTTTAATTGATTAACTGAAAGCCCTAATCTACTAGAGATTATTGATAAATTATCACCTGATTTTACAGTATATGTATTAGCAGTAGTACCAACATTTAATACTTGTCCAGGATGTATTATATCTCCTGTTATATTATTATTTGTCCGAATGTCATCCACTGTAATTCCATATTTACTAGCAATTACACCCAAATTGTCTCCTGACTCAACAGTGTATGTTACAGCGTTTGTACTCGCATTAACATCAGTATCTCCACCAGCTCCAGTAAATAACATCGTTGCTACAACTAATGAACCGGCGATTATTTTTACAACCTTACCACCAAAATTAATATGATTATTATTTAAATAATCTTTTATTTGATCCATTAAGCCAGTTTGTTTTTCAAATTCATCCTTTGAACCAAATTCTTTCGCAAATTCTTCACTGTCTTCTGATAAATAAACACATAAGACAGCTTCATTTTCTTCATAAATGATTTTATGTTTAACAATCATGGAAATTCCTCCTTTTATCTTTATTATTATTAACTTTATAAATATTATTAATACAAGATAAAAAGAGATTACAAATTAGCTAAATTAGACAATTCTATTATTTTATTTATTTTGTTTTAGTTTATATCTTAGTAAACTTTTAGATCAAAATAATAATAAAGATGTTATATTATCACTTGATATAAAAGAATTACAAAAATAAATATAAAATTATGAATGTTTTATTAAATAGTTATTGCTGAACTATATTTAATTGATACTACCATAAAATTTTAAAAAAACGTATCAAAAAGAAAAAAATTACTTAGTTTATCACATTAAATGTTGAAAGTTGTTGATAACTGTATCAACCTTAATGTATTTACTTTGGAAAATAAAAATCAAATTTTGCCAGTGATCAATCGAATAGCGACAATGGTTTTTTCTTTCATGAGTTTTATATCGGAGAATGATATTCTAACACTGCTTTATTTATGGTGAGTGCATTCGGTATTACATCACAATTATTATTCTACAATTTAAAAGCATTAAGAAAATAATCTTAAAAAGAACTTACTAATTACGGTCGTCGTTCGGAAAATATGAGGCAGAAAAAATAATTTCAATCCTAATCATTATTAATTTAATTAATATTTACATTAATTACAAATAATGTTAATATAATTATAAATTAGGAGGGATATGTATGAAAAAAATTATTAATATAGTTATTACTATTGCATTATTACTGTTATTATGGTTTGGAACTTCTGAAACTAATTATTCTAATGATATACCAGGTGCGTTAAGTTATTTCGTATTGGCTTTATTTGCAATGTTTGGATTATTAATTCAATTATACTTTCTACTAAAAAAATTAAATAACTAAAATAAAAGTAATTTTTATTATAACTATTTAAAATGCATCTCAAATTTAAAATGAGATGCATTTTTATTTTTTGTATTTTCTACTTTAAGGAATCATACTTCAAAGCGGTTTATAATTTTTATTTATAAGCAATTTCAGAATCATTACTTTTAATTACTGTATTAATTGTGTAATCTGCAGTATCAGATTCATTATTTTCAATAAAAAGATGATACTCTCCTGGTTGTAAATTAATCACATAACTTTCATTTTCTAAGTAAGATTCATTTAGTAATATCTTATTACTTTCATCAAGTAGGTAAAAATTAATATCTACATCAGTACTTATTTTGAATTCATATTTAACAGAAAATGGTATTGATAAATCATAAATATCAACATCATTTTCATATTCAAATTTACCTTGATTTTCACTAGCTGTTTCAAATACTGGATATGAATAAATTGAATCCACTTCATTTGGCGCATTATCCAATATCGCGTCATTATATTCTTCTTCATCGATTTTCACATCATCGTAGTTTGAAAAAGTATAATTAATAACTAAACCATATTCATTTATTATATTACTATATGTATCATCTACAATGTCTTTTAAAATATTAGTTAAATCAAGCGAAATTGAAGAGTATTGATATTTTTCATTAAAAAGAATCTTAAGTTTTAATTCTTGATCTATTATGTTTACTTCATCTTTAGTTTTAAATTCTTCAGATAATTCGGCTACTAAGTCATCAAATATTGTTTGATATTCTTTTTGATATTGACTCAATTTAAAGGTATAAGTGTATTCATACTTATTATCTTCGCTTTTAACCATATAAAGTGGTATATGATTAAAGATTAAACTAAATGGATCAACACTATCATCATTGTAAAAATTATAATAATCTAACTCATTCTTAACATTAAAAGTATTGATTTTATGTATGTAATACAAACTATTATCTTCTTCAAGAAAAAAAATCGTTTCAGGAACTTCTGTTATATAATCATCATTAACAGTATAATTTACATTTTTTTGTAAATATGGTAATTGTTTTAAATTAATAATATGTGTGTTAACACGTTTAAATTCATTATCATTTAAAGTATATTTTAATTCAACGTCTTCCTGTAATGTATAACTAGTTTTGCTACTCAAGTCGTTATAAGCATTATTCCAAACCTTTAAGTTATCCATTTCTTTAATACCAAAATTAGCATAAGCTATACAAATAGCGATTACACTGAAAAGTACGATAAAAAAAATTCTATTAAACTTCATAAAATCAAAACCCTTCCACGAGACTATTACTATTATTATATCATGTATAAATAAAGGTATAAAGATTATTTAAATTATTTATAAAAATAAAGGTAGAGTAAACACTCTACCTAATAATTAATAAGCTAACATTTCATCTTTTAATTCATCGATAATTTCTTTTACACTAACAATTTTTTTAAGTCGATAAGCATTTTCGCCACAAAAAAGCAGTCCATTATCAACATCACCTTCAGCAGCTTCGATTAACTTATTTGTTATGCAATAAGGTATATTAACTCGATCACAATGATCTCTTTTTAAACAATCATAACATTTTCTGACTTTAACTTTTTCATGCTTAATAGTTTGTACTAACTTATTTACAATTGCTCTTCCAGGCATACCTACTGGGCTTTTAACTAGTTCAATCTCGTCCTTTGTGCGGTTCAAAAAGGCTTGTTTATAATTTTCGTGGGCATCACATTCATAAGTGGCAATAAATCGAGTTGCCATTTGAACACCACTAGCACCTAAATTCATAAATTTACCAATATCAGTACCCGTATATATACCACCTGCGACAACAACAGGAATCTCTTTATTATATTTACTTTCATATTGTTTTACTTCTTCTAATACTTCAACCAAAATTTGATCTAATTCCACATTATTGTTTTCTAAGTCCTCTAATAAAAATCCTAAATGGCCTCCTGCTTTTGGACCTTCAATAACAACCAAATCAGCAGTAGTTTCATATTTTCTATCCCATAATTTGAGAATAGTTTTACAAGCTTTTAGTGATGAAACTATTGGAGCTATTTTGACTTTTGTATTTTTTACCAAGATAGGTAATCCTGTGGGTAATCCAGCACCTGATATAATTAAATCTATTCCCGCTTCAATCGCTGCTTTAACATACTCTTCATAATTATTTAGTGCGACCATGATGTTTAATCCAATGATGCCTTTTTTCGCATCTTTTTTGGCTTTTATAATATGATTTTTTAATGCACGTATATTAGCTGTAAGAGGATTTTTATTAAAGTCCTCTTCATCATATCCAATTTGAGCAGAAGATATTACTCCTATGCCCCCCTCGTTAGCTACTGCGGCAGCTAATCTCGAACGTGAAATACCAACTCCCATTCCACCTTGGATGATTGGTAACTCTGCGACTAAATCGCCTATTTTTAATGGTTTTATTTCCACAATATGTCAACTCCATTCCATTAATGTAAACTATTTACAAGCATATTATACTACAACACAATTATTTTGTACATCAAAATGTTTGAATATCGAAATAATTTTTTTATAAAAAAAGAGGTTAATCTTATTGATTAACCTCTTATGATAATTATCTTGCAATTGCTATAGTTTTGACATTTTCTGGTATTGAAACTTCAACTGTATTGAAATTTGAAAATACCATTTCAAGACTTACTTCATCATGTGTAAAACTTGGAGCTTTACCTTTATTTGCTTGATAGTCAGCTGCTAATTTAACAAATATTGGACTTAAGTCAGTTTTAATACTTTTAACTAATTTATTTTCGGTATCTAGGGTTATTTCGTAAGTAACTTCATTAAAGTATGCATCGAAGTCTTTTTCAGACAAAGCGTATACTTGATGTAGTAATTTTTGGTTATTAGCTGTAAATACATCATCTAGTATCTCTGGTTTATTTAATTTAACTGTGTAAACATCATATTTAGTTTCATCAAGTGTAACTTCTTTTACAAAGTTATCATCTGATAAATGAGTTATAATAGTGAAATAATTATCGCTATCTATTTCAGAATTATTGAAATCATCCATACTCATCGTCTTTTTAATCCAATTTGCTGTACCTGCAACATTAGTATAACTTAATACTTCTGTTTCTTTAAATTCACGATAACCTTCGTGTTCAATTCCAAGTAAAGTTGTATCTACTTTAACTACACCTTGGGTTCTGCTTTCTAAATCAAAACCAAAAACCATAGAAGTTGTATTTATATCTTCGCCATAACCAACATTTATATTCATTTCAACTTTATAATTTGTTTGTTGTGACATTTTATCATATGTATCTTGAAATACATTTTCATCAACAGGTTCAGATTTACAACCTACTAATACTAAAGTAAGGATAATAGCTATTAACCAAAAATTTTTTTTAATTAAACTCATATTAAAGTCCCCTTCCAATCAATATATTTTATAATTTATTTAGTTCTACAATATATATATTCGCATTAAATAAAATTATGAAACATTTTGTCACATTTTTATTTAAATTGCATAATATATGTTCTTGTAAAATACTTGTTACTAAGTACACTTAAAATTATTCAAAAATAACCGATTTTAGAACTAAAATCCGACAAAAAGTGTAAATAAAAAAATTAGAAATAAATTTCTAACTTTCTTTTAAATCATTATTTAAATGAACAATCTTTTTATCTGAACTTTGTGTGACTTTACTTTCCCTTATTAACGTACCTAAAGCTCTTTTAAAAGCAGCTTTACTAATACCAAATGCATCATCAATTTCTTCAGGAGTTGATTTATCAGTTAAAGTCATTTTTCCATTTTGCTTTTCTAAATAATCGAGGATTAATTGTCGATCATCTTTAATTGCTATTTCCTTTTGTGGTAATAAAGACATATTCACTTCATTATCTTTTACATTAATTATTCTTCCTAATACTTTTGAAGCTAATCGTGGTTCTTCTTTATATTCTGTGTAATGAATAAAACCTAAATAACCTTCATCAGTAATGATATTAGCACCGCTTCGACCTAATTTTACTATTCTTGCATTAAGTTTTTTACCGTATACTTCTTTTGGTGCTTCTTTAGCAATTTCTTTAAAGTCATCTTTTGTAGCTAATTTTATTAATAATGCTTTATCATTATCATTTATTATGTATGCATAAACTTGATCTCCAACTATTGGCCATAACTCTTTATTTAATGGTAAGTCATCAGAACTTAATAAAATATCTTTTCTAATACCGATATTACAAAATACACCATATCGAGTTACTTCAACAACCTCAACCCAGTCACAATCAAATGCGGAGATTTTTGGCGTTTGTAAGGTTGCAGTTAGTCTTCCTTTATGATCAAAAAATAAAAATGCATTAACAACATCATCAGGTTGTAATTTTCTTCCTTCTGCATCATTATAATGAACTAACAATTCTTCTTCTTTGATTCCATTAGATAGAATATATCCTAAATCACTTTCTCTAACAACTTTTAAAGTTACAAATTTTCCAGCTTCCATTTTTTCACCTGCTTTTTTATTTTATATATAGTAAATAATACCTATATATAATATAACATGTTTATCCATTTTACAAACATTAAAATTAAAAAATATGAACTTTCTCAAAGTAATATTTTAAATCAATTGTTTTATCAATTTTAACTATCTTACTTAAGACCATCGTTGCTTTTAATATTATATCTGAGGTAGTTATTAAGATCTCTTCAATGCTATTAACTCGGGGTGAATCATCAAAACCTTCGATAATTCCATTCAGGTTGATAGAATAATTTGTTAATTGACCTGTATCAACATGAACATCAACACACAATAATTTATAAATATAATAATATTCTAATTCAGAATCTGAGTTTAAAGCCATCTCTTTTGCATTAATTTTACGGATTTTCTTAACTCCGATTCTTTTCATATTTTCTTCAAGTTTCTTCATTTCTTCCTCAACATTAAGAATGTTATTGAAACTTATGTATTTATAAAAATCATCATTGTTATTTTTAATATCTTGAAGCATATTGACTTTTTTAAAATACTCATCTTCTAATAATAATTGATAGGTTTCTTGGGGATTAATATTTAGATTTTTAAGCACCCAAAGTCCTTCTAGTATTGTTCGATTTACCGTTCTAGCTTGTGTATCTAATCCATAGCCATAAAGTAATACAACAGTTTGAAAAGAATCTAGTAGCTTAAAATACAACAAAGTAGAAACTATCGCAATATTATCATCGTCGTCAACTTTTAATTCATATTTAAATATTTGACAAAATTGATTAATCTCAATACATAAATCAAACAATTTTTTATTTTCTTCATATATCCTTTTACGAGATTCATTAATTTCATTTCCTAAATAGCCATTTAGATTAAGCATACTAAATCCTTTCTATCTCATTTTTCTTTATTATTTTTTACCACATTTAAACTTTTATTAACTTAAATAGAAAAAGACCTGTTTTTCAGGTCTTAATATACTTATCTATTTTAATAAATTCTTTCTTCATATAAATATTGACTTCTAATAGTAGTTGTTTTCCCTGTTCCATCTTCAACAATAAGTTCAATTAACAAACTTTCGTCATAATCAAAATTAATATTACCGTGGTATTTATAAATATCTAAATAGGTATTACCACTTCCATAAACTTCATTTGTTATATCTTTTTGTTCAACTAATGTTGAACCTTTATATATATTATAACTTATTTTTGATAATTTAAAGACTTCAATACCATAATGGTTATTATCAATTGTAATATCAAATTCACTTGGTTTCTCCTCATTTTGTACCTTAAAAGCAAATACTTTAAATTGGATTCGATTTGTTAAGTTAGTTTTAAAATCTATATCAAATAATTCTTCTTTTTGATCAATGGTTTCATTTTCTGATAATAATTCGATTGAGTAATTTTTATCTAGTGAAAGTTCAACTTTTTTAGTGTAAGATAAAAACTCATTATTTTCAATCAATAACTTTTGTGATTGATTAACATCTTCCTTATCGATAATAAGCAAATAAATTTGACTAGTATTTTCCAAGGTCCTTAATGAAAAATCAATATCTACCACAATGCTTTGATGATCATCTGATAATTCATTGTAATCATATTCAAATGACTTTTCAATAATCCATTTAGTCCGCTCTTCCATTTCATTGATTTTAGCTTGTAATTCATCTATTTGATCGGATAATGAGCTAAATCTATTATTGATATTAAAAGATAATTGATTGATTTCTCCATTATTGTTTAAATTTTTAAGTCCAACTTTTATTTCAGAATAAGATACTATTGAAAAGATTGTGATAACAATTAATAAAAGCATGACTATAAAATTAAATGGCTCGATATATCTTAAGGTACTACCTTCGCCGTTTAAAGCATGATTTGCATGTCTTCGATATAATGATTTATATAAAAAGACAACAATTAAAATGATTAGTGGGATAATCATTAAAATTATTACTGGAACTATTAATTCCATTTTCATTCCTCCTAAAATCCAATAAATTCTTTAAACTTGTTGAAGTAACTTCGTGTTACCTCTAATTTTTTACCATTTTTCATAATTAACTCAAATTTCGTATTAAAGGCAGGTCTTATTTCCTTTATTTGATGTTTATTAACTACACAGGACTTACTAATTCTAATAAAGCCTTTAGCTTCAAATAAACCTTCAATTTCAAAAAGTTTTTCTTTAATTCCGTATTCTTTTTCTAAACTATGAAGAATCACATCGTGACCAAACGCTTCAACAAAGATGATATTTTGATAACTAATGATTTCATAATTATTATTGTATTTACCGACGATTGAATCTTGATTAAAATCTTGTTCACGGAAAACTAATTCTGCATCTTCACAGATTATAAATCCACCCTTTTTTAGCATCTCTACATAGATATCATATTTTTCTTTTCGACATATAACCTTTACCTTCATACCTCACCCAACCTTTATTACTCTATTCTATTCTAACAATAAAAATAAAGGAATAGTTTATACTTAACATACATTATAACATACATAACATACTAAAAAATAACTTATATATGATAAAAAACTGTCAAATGAATTGACAGTCAAATTAAAAATTGTTATTTAGTTTATTCAAGTACTTTACGGTCGCTTTATAACCTTGTTTATATAAATATAACAGTTCTTCCTTTGTAAGATCAAAGTCAGTTGATTTAATTGACTTTTCAATATTAATTAATATGATGTGTTCAGCATCTTCATTATTTTCTTCATATGCGTTAATAATATTAATTTTATCATTGATTTTACTCATTATAGAATTCCTTATAAATTTAAAACGGAACGTAGGAAATTTAAATAACTTACTATTACTGATAATTCTTGTTGGAATATTTTTAACAATTCCACCGTCTACAATTAAATTTTTCCCAAATCTGGTATCTAATTCAACTGGCGTATAATAAAAAGGGATTGAACAGCTCATTCGAACTGCTTTAGCAATTTCAAAATTATAGGGATTTATTCCATAGTGAGGTAAATCATCTGGAAGTACAAGCATTTTATGATTTGAGATGTTTGCTCCGATTATTTTAAGGGTACTTTCACCATTAATCATTAAATCACCAAAATACTTATTGCCTTTTTGATTTAATAATTCATTTAAATAATTTTCAATTGTTTCACTATTATTTAAGCCTTTATTCGCAATTGCAGAAATTGATTTTTTTATAAATTTCTTCTCTTTTGATTTTCCACAATCTTTAAATATATTAAAATCAGTCTTTGTAACTATATTTATTAACTCATTAGCTGAGTAACCAGACATGATTAAGGCAGAAACCATTGAACCTACAGATATACCGGCACATCGAGCGATTTGATATCCTCTTTCACTTAATGCTTTGTATGCTCCAATAAACGCTATTCCTAAAATTCCACCACCTTCGAAGAAGGCATTGATTCTCATACATTATCCCCCCATTATATGTAATATTCATGATAATATATGCCTTTAAACTACTTTTGTGTTTATGTTTAGTTATAATCTAGATTTTTATCAATTAATGCGTTATACTTTAAATATTAAAAAGTGCGAGGTGAAAATTATGATAGAAAGCAAAAGACTGATTTTACGCAAAATAACGCACAACGATTTTAATGAACTTGCTAGTATGCTTAAAGATATTGAAGTGATGAATGCATGGGAGCATACTTTTTCTGA
>JARDZP010000124.1 GCA_029240795.1 Haloplasmataceae bacterium
TTGATTCACTGTTTTTAAATGCTAAAAGAGCATATCACTCGATCATTTTGTTGTCAACATCTAGTTCAAGACAATTTTTACTAATTATTCTATGGTTTTTATCAAAAGTGAATAAAATAATATCACTGTTTCACTTGCGGTTTTACCTTTATATATAGTAGCAAGATCCAAGATTGATAGTAAAAAATCCTATTTTGTTGAAAAACTGACATAGTTAATTCAACCAACCACAACTTACTTCGTAATATCTTTTGATGAAAATAATAGTTCACCTGATACGATATCTACATAAATTCCTTCTTTTGAATAATTATATAATTCTTTTTTAAATGGTTGTTCAGTTTTATTATTTTGAGTCACTTCAAATTGTAGCGAAGTTAATTTGTTTTCTAATTCAATCTTAGTTTATTATATAAATTAAATAAGTGACTGTTAAATAGTGGAAAATCATAATATACTAAAAGAAAAACTACAGATTTATATTTCTGTAGTTTTTAACTTTTATACCTATTTATAAACCGACTAAATCATATTAGAAAAGAAAAATCTACATTTCTACTTTCTTTATTCTTCGGAATAGTTTACCTATTACTGATCATTAGAATTCTCCATTTTTAATTCTATCAATAAGTTCATTTACTTTACCTTTAATAATATCGCGTGTTTCTCTAAAATCATCAATAGTTTTACCAGAAGGATCTTCAAGACCCCAATCTTCACGATATTTACACGGAACATAGGGACATTCAACACCACAACCCATTGTAATTATTATATCCATATTATTAGGGATATCATTTAATAATTTAGGATGATGACTTGACATGTCAACACCTGCTTCTTCCATTACTTTTACAGCTAGAGGCTTTACTTCTTTATAGTGTTCAGTACCAGCTGAATATGCTTCTAAGACACCTTTACCTAGTTGTTTAGCCCATCCTTCAGCCATTTGTGATCTGCATGAATTATGGATACAAACAAAAGCTACTTTTTTCATTTTTTTCCTCCAACAATATTTTATTTATTTTCTACATTTGGTTGTGGAAACCAATGTTTCGTTTTATTAACAAATTTAACCAACAATAACATAACTGGAACTTCGGTGAGAACTCCAACTGTCGTAACTAGTACAACAGGTGAATTAGCGCCGAAAAGAGTAATTGCGACAGCCACAGATAACTCAAAAAAATCAGAAGCACCGATTAAAGCAGCTGGTGCAGCTATGTTATGTGGTTGATGGCACCTTTGACAAGTAAAATAAGCAAATAAAGCGGTTATTACATTTTGTAAAATAAGAGGCACAGCTATAAGTAGTACATGAAGTGGATTAGTTAAAATTGCATCACCTTGGTATGAGAAGATAATAACGAGTGTCAATAGTAGACCAATTGTCGTAACATTATTAAACTTATGTACAAATTTATGAGTGAAATACTCCTCACCCTTTTTCTTAATCACTAATACACGAGTAAGAATACCACCAACGAGTGGGACAACAACAAACAATATTACAGAGAACAGTAACACATGCCAAGGAAACTCTATATTAGTTACACCTAGTAGGAATGATACGATTGGTACAAATAAGAAAATGATTAACAAATCATTGATAGATACTTGCACAAGTGTATGAGCTGGATCCCCTTTAGTCAAACTACTCCAGACAAACACCATAGCAGTACATGGAGCTGCTCCCAAAAGCACTGCACCTACTACATATTCGCGCGCTAAATCTGCTGGAATGAATGATTTAAATACTACATAAAAGAAAAGTGTAGCAAGTCCAAACATAAGGAATGGTTTAATCAACCAACTCGTACCACTAGATACAAGCAAACCAATTGGATGTTTACCCACATTCTTTATTGATTGAAAATCAATCTTCATCATCATTGGGTAAATCATAATCCAAATCAATATCGCAATTGGAATTGACGTGTTCGCATATTGAACCTTTTCAAGAAATGACGGGATTATCGGTAAAAATATACTTATTAATATTCCTACACCCATACAAAGTAGCACCCATAAAGTGAGATACTTTTCGAAGAATCCAATACCTGTGTTTTTTTCTTTACTCATTAATTTCTCCTTTTTTATATTAATTCTAATAAATTTTTACCTTTCAAGTCAGCTTCACTCCATTTGATCAATGTAAAATAACCTTTTGATATTTCATTAACTTTATTTATCCATTGTATTTCGTTATTAGCTTTTGCTTTTAATATTTCATTTGAAGTATTCGTAGCATATAAACTTGAATTTATAATCCACCATTTAGCAATTATTCCAGCTCTATTTAAATCAGCTTGTAATCGGTTCGCTTCATATACTGGAGTTGTTTCAGGTAAAGTAACAATTAATACTTCTGTTTCTTTTCCATCTTTTAATTTAGGCAAAAGTTTTTTTATTGAATCGGGAATATCACCTTGAGATCTTTCAATTTCCTTATTATAACTTTGAATAGAATCTAAAAGTAGTAATGTATGACCTGTTGGTGCCGTATCTATTACCACAACTTCATTTTCTGATCTTTCAACTATTTCAGCAAACGCTCTAAATACTGCTATTTCTTGAGTACAGGGTGATCTTAAATCTTCTTCAACATACTCTAAATCTTCATCACTCATCGTCTCTCTTGCTTTAGTTAATACTACTTCTTTATATCTTTCCAATTCATGTAATTCATCTATATTGCTTATTGTTATACCATAACTTTCATCTAAAACATACTTCAAGTGTGCTGAAGGATCTGTTGTAGTTAGATGTACTTTCTTCCCTTTTTTAGCAAGTCCTAATGCGATAGTGGCAGCGATTGTTGTTTTACCTACCCCACCTTTTCCCATCGTAAATATGACTTTCTTATTGCTATTGTACAAGTCATCAATGACATCACTTAAATTAGGAATAATATCAATCTTTAATTTCTCGCTATTTTCGAATTTTACATGATCGTCATTTAAAAAGGCTCTAACATTCTCTAAACCTGTAACATTATATGGTCTTAATGGAATCATAAATGTCTTAATCTTTTTAAATCCTTCTGGCATATCCATTAAAGCATTTTTTTGTTTTTCATAAATTGAATTTGATAAAACATCATCATGACTTTCAAGAACACCATTAATAACAAGAAATTGATTATTTATGCCTAAATCTTGTAGTTCAATTGAGGCTCTTTCTGCTTCTTTAAGTGGTATATCCTCGGGTCTAGCAACAAGGATGAGCGTTGTTTTATCTTTATTAGCTAGATTATCTACAGCCTTTTTATAAACTTCTTTTCTATCTTCAAGACCTGATAATTGTCCTAAACACGAAGCTCCATGCGTACTCTCACTAATGAAATTACTCCATGCCGAAGGTAGTTGAAGCATACGTAGTGTATGACCTGTTGGAGCGGTGTCAAATATAATATGATCAAACTCTACTGCCTTGAATTCATCTGTAATAAAATCTGAAAATTCATTAAACGCAGCGATTTCAACCGTACATGACCCTGAAAGTTGTTCTTCCATATTTTTAATTACTACTTCGGGTAATTGATCACGAAATGGTGCTATAACACTTTCTCGATATTCTCTAGCGGCAACTTCTGGTTCGAAATTCGCTACTACTAAATTCGGAACATCATGAATGGTAACTCCCTTATTATTTAATTCCATATTGAATACATCTTGAAGGTTAGAAGCAGGATCAGTGCTTATTAACATAATCTTCTTACCTTCATCCGCTAACGATATCGCAGTTGCACACGCAACTGAAGTTTTACCTACTCCACCTTTTCCAGTAAAGAATAAATATTTTGTTAATTTAATACTAGAGATATTAAAACTTTTATACAAAAAAACCACTTCTTTCAATTATTTTAGCAACAGCCATCGTTACATCGACAACTTCTTGGTTTTAATTTTAAATTTTTGTTTTTCAAAATGTTTTCAGGTAAACCTAAAAGGTTACAGAATTCTTCTTCCGTTGGATAAGTATTTGTTTTTACTACTACACCATCAACCATTGTAATAGGTAGTACTTTGATTCCATCACTATTTAACAATTGATGTACATCTTTGTTTAATACAAATATTTGTGGATTACTTGAAAGATTATTTCTTTCTACCATAATACCATGCCTTTTCAAGCTAGTGATATTAGTAGATACTCTAATTAATTCTTGATCTACAGAGGGACCACAAACACCTGTTGAACAGCACATTGCTGGTTCAAATATAATCATTTTTTTCATAGAATACACTCCTTTATTTACATTCCAAATTACTTTTTACTTTACAAATGCAATCATCTTTATCCGTTATAAGGTTCATTAGAAATAAGATATGTTTATTACAGTTTGCATTATTTAATGAATAATAACTCCATAATCCATCCTTTTTACACTCTACAATACCACAATCCATTAACACTTTCATATGATGTGACAGTGTGGGTTGAGTAAAATTAAAGTATTCTAACAAATCACAAGCACATTTTTGTCCACACGATAAAATATCAATTATTCTAAGCCTACTTGGATCTGACATAGCTTTTATTATTTTAGCATTATCTTCGTAATTCTTTTCCAATGTTATTCCTCCTTATATAGATAAGTTTCTATATACATTATATAGCATCCTCTATGCAATGTCAATAAGGTCAATATAATTTATTCAATTTTTTATTATCACATTCACTATTATCTATCTATAGTATATGCGGTATACTATTTTATGTTGATAAATTTTCTTTAATAACTTCGACTTTATAATTAAAAAAGGATAGATTTCACATTTAGTGTAAATGAATTGCTCCCTGTCAAGTGGACAGTGTAAAAAAATAAAAATATTAACTTGCTAAGGCTTGATTTCGATATTCAATCGGAGTCAAGTCTTTTAATCTTTCTTG
>JARDZP010000125.1 GCA_029240795.1 Haloplasmataceae bacterium
AATTTATGACCCCGTTTTACAAGTTCAAGTGCAGCTTCACTCTTACCAATTCCACTTTTACCACGAATGAGTGTACCAATTCCATGTACGTCTACTAATACTCCATGCATATTGGTAGTTTCAGCTAATTCTTCTTGTAAATATAACGTAATATCATTCATTAAATGTGTAGTATGTTTATTACTTCTTAAAATCGGTATATTATACTTTTCTGCATTTCTCCGAAAAACTTCGGGAATATCAAAATTATTAGAAAAAATAAATGCGGGCGTCTTTTCCCTAAATAATTGTTCAATTCTTGTATTTTGATCAGTTTCATTTAACCAATAAAAAAATGTTACTTCTTTACTTCCAATTACTTGAATTCGATTTTCTTCATAAAAATCAAATAGACCAGCTAATTCTAGTCCTGGTCTTGATATCATTTTTGATTGAATTGGTCTATTAATACCATTATTCCCTGCGATTACTTCAAAACCTAATGTATCAATTAGATTCTTTACTGTTAGACTACTCATCTACATCACTCCCTGTTTCATCTTCATCCGTATCTAAATATTTTGTTTTAATAGATGAATCTTTTTTCATTAAATCAATAAGAAAGGTTAGAAATAATACTATAATTACGATAATAAAGGATTTTTCAATTGACACAGTTGTAGAATTATTAATTGTATTGGATAGAATAAAAAAAATCGCAGTATAGATAAAAAGCGTGATTAAACCTATCTTATGAATCGTAAATGTGATTAAATCCGCAATAAATAATAAAGGTTTAACTAATTTATCTATTAATGCGAATACAAATGCGATAATAAATATCGTATATTTATAACCTATTAGATCTTTATATATAAAATTCATTATAATCGCAAGAAAACCAAGATAAAATATATAACTTAATAGAAAACTAACTAAATTTTTAATATTAAATATTTTCATACTAATTTCTTTAGTAGTAACTAAAATATTTCTAGGTTTACTAGCTATTTCACTATCATCAAAATGACTTAAAACATTTTTATACATGTGTGCTTCAATAATTTTTTTAACTTCTTGTTTTGAAAACAACTTATCTTCACTACTATTTATAAATTCGTTAAACAATTCATTATATTCGTGATCTTTATTCATTTCATTATTTTTCATCATATCACCTACTAATTTATTTTAGCACAATTTCCCTAAAAATACAAAATTTTCAGTGCTGTTTTTCACTATTAGTTTTTTTAAAAATTTTATAAATATGCATAATAAATATCCCAAAAATACCACCTATTCCATTTAATAGGATATCATCTATATCAAAATACCCTAAATTAGTAATTCCTTGTAATGTTTCAAACACAAAAATTAAAATTATAAACAACAATATACTATATATAAGCTTTTTATGATATCGAATAAACATTCCAAAAGGAATATATATAACGATGTTACCAATGATATAATAAAAGACTAAACGATTACCTAAATGATTAATCCAATTTGGTATAAATGAAATAAAATTAAAATGTTTAGCTAAGTCATAATCTTCAATTTTAGTAAACCTACCATATAACATTCCTGATAACCAGATTAAATAAATAAAAAATAGTTTATTTACAATTTCCCTGAAATGATAATTTTTAGTTAGGAAAAACATATCCACAACATAATAAATAAATAATGTCAAAGCAACACGATTTGCGATAAGCGCAAAATATGACATAATTTTAAATACTTCTAGTAATTCATCTATAATATAATTATTTATTAAATGTGAAATAATAATTGATCCCACTAAAAAAAGAAAATGTATGAATGGTTTCATTACTCCTCCTAATTTTTATATATAAAAAAAGATAGTTAAATATAAACTATCTTTATTTTATTACAATTCCTTTAAATATATTATCGATTTTTCTCTTTTTCTAAAACTTTTTTAATATATTTACCAGTATACGAACGTTTTTCCTTGGCAATATCTTCGGGCGTTCCAGTCGCTATAACCATTCCACCCTTGTCTCCACCTTCTGGACCTAAGTCGATAATATAATCAGCACATTTTATCACTTCTAAATTATGTTCTATAATAACTACCGTTCCACCTTGATCAACAATGTTTTGTAAAACTTCAATTAATCGTTTAACATCATCGATATGTAAACCTGTAGTTGGTTCATCTAAGATAAATAAAGTCTTATCCGTAATGCGTTTATGAAGTTCACTAGCTAATTTTACCCGTTGAGCTTCTCCACCTGAAAGTGTTGTTGCTGGTTGTCCTAATTTTATGTATCCTAAACCAACATCATTAATCGTTTGTAACTTACGATTTAAATTAGGGATATTTTCAAAGAATGCTAAAGCATCTTCAACTGTCATTTCTAAAACATCAGCAATCGATTTTCCTTTATATTTAACTTCTAATGTTTCTCGACTATAACGTTTACCGTGACAGACTTCACATGGAACATAAACATCAGGTAAGAAATTCATTTCTATTTTAATTACACCATCTCCCTGACAAGCTTCACATCTTCCGCCTTTTACATTAAATGAGAATCGGCCTTTTTGATAACCACGGATTTTAGCTTCGTTTGTTTCAGCGTATAAGTCTCGAATATGATCGAAAATTCCTATATATGTAGCCGGATTTGAGCGAGGGGTTCTTCCGATTGGTGATTGATCAACATCGACGATCTTTTCGATATGTTCGTAACCTAAGATTTCTTTATGGCTTCCCGCTTTTGATTTTGTTCTATATAACTTAGAAGCTAAGCCTTTATATAAAATTTCATTAACAAGTGTCGATTTACCAGAACCTGATACTCCTGTTACGACTGTCATACTTCCAAGTGGAAACTTTACATTAATGTTCTTTAAGTTGTTTTCACTCGCTTTAATAACTTCTAAAAAATTACCGTTGCCAGTTCTTCTCACTTTAGGCATAGGGATATATTTTCGCCCTGATAAATAAAGCCCTGTAATTGAATTTTCATCATTCATTACTTCACTTGGGGTTCCAAATGAGACCACATTACCACCATGAATACCCGCACCTGGTCCAATATCAATTAAGTAATCAGAAGCTAACATGGTATCTTCATCATGTTCAACCACAATTAACGTATTCCCTAAATCACGCATTGATTTTAACGTACTGATCAAACGATCATTATCTCGTTGATGAAGACCTATCGAAGGTTCATCTAGTACATATAAAACACCTGTTAGACGTGAACCTATTTGTGTTGCCAAACGAATTCTTTGACCTTCTCCGCCTGATAAGGTTCCCGCCATTCGATTTAAAGCTAAATAATCTAAACCAACATTCACTAGGAAACTTAACCGTTCTTTAATTTGTCTAAAAATCATTTCGGCGATTTGACTTTCTTTTTCACTTAATTGAACCGACTCAATAAAATCTAATGCGTCTTTAATTGATAATTGGGTAAATTGATAAATATTCTTCTTATTAATATGAACAGACAAGGCTTCTTCAGATAAACGCTGTCCTTTACACTTAGGACATGGCTCATCAGCCATTAAATCTTCACACCATTGACGTATAAACCTAGATGTTGTTTCTTTATAACGTCTTTCAAGATTATTAACCACACCTTCATAGTAATCAAGCTTTTCATGTTTTAAATTACCTTCACTAACAAACTTAAAATGAATCTTATCTTTAGAACCAAATAAAACAATATGTTTCTCTTCTTCTGTTAGATCAATAAAAGGTTTATTTATATCAATTTTATAATGTTCACAAGTAATTTGTAATATTTTAAAATAATAGGTATCTTGATTTTCAACCGCACGAATTGCGCCTTCCGCAATTGACTTAGTTTGATCAGGAATTAATAAGTCTAAACTTATTTTACGCATAAAGCCTAAACCAGTACATTCATTACATGCACCAAAAGGTGAGTTAAATGAAAATAAGCGAGGCTCTAAATCGCCTACAGAAAAATCACAATGCGGACAAGCAAACTTTTCACTAAATAACAATTCTTCTTGATCAATCACATCAATAATCACTTTACCATCGCCTAATTTAAGTGAGGTTTCTAATGAATCGTAAAGACGTGATGATATTCCTTCTTTTATGACAATTCGATCGATAATTACTTCAATATTATGTTTTTTATTTTTATCAAGATCAATATCTTCTTCTAAATCACGAAGAGTTCCATCCACTCTAACACGAACGTAACCATCTTTTATTAATTGATCAAATTCTTTTTTAAAAGTACCTTTTTTTCCTGTTGCGACTGGTGCTAATATTTGAATTTTCGTTCTTTCTTCATACTCAAGTATACGATCAATCATTTGATCAATCGATTGTGATTTTATTTCAACACCATGCGTAGGACAAATCGGATGTCCGATACGGGCATAAAGTAAACGTAAATAATCGTATATTTCTGTTACAGTCCCCACAGTTGAACGTGGGTTATTATTGGTTGATTTTTGATCTATCGAAATAGCTGGTGACAAGCCTTCAATCGAATCAACATCTGGTTTATCGACATTTCCTAGAAATTGTCTTGCATAAACAGATAAACTTTCGATATATCTTCTTTGACCTTCAGCATAAATTGTGTCAAATGCAAGACTTGACTTTCCACTACCAGATAGTCCTGTCATAACTACAAACTGACCACGTGGTATAGTAATATCGATATTTTTTAAATTATTTTCACGTGCACCTTTTACTACAATGTATTCTTGTTCTTTTGACATTTTTTCACCATCATTCTATCTAAATATTAAGTAGAGAAGCCCATCACTGAAACTTCCCCCAATACGAACCGTACGTGCGAATTTCCCGCATACGGCTCTAATCTTATGTTCAACTAATTGAACCTACCTTCGA
>JARDZP010000005.1 GCA_029240795.1 Haloplasmataceae bacterium
ATGTATTTTGTTTGTGTTGCGGAAGGAGGGGAAAAATTTATGGCAAAAACTATTGTAAGAAGTAATGAATCTATAGAAGATGCTTTACGTCGTTTTAAAAATGATGTGGCTAAATCAGGAACCCTATCTGAAGCCCGCAAACGTCAGTATTATCTAAAACCAAGTGTAACAAAGAAAATGAAGGCTGCTGCTAAAGGTAATAAAAAAGCTTTCTAATTTGATTTATAACGTTATCGAAAGATAACGTTTTTAATTTTTTTTATATTTTCAGTAGTATATTTCTAATTAATTACAAATAATAAAAATATAAATTGTAATTAAAATTCACATTTTTTATAACTATAATTAATATAATGCAATAATAAGACAATACATTTCAAAGTTAAGAAAAAAGAAGTATTTACTATTTTCCTTTTTTGTAGTATAATTTATGTGTATTTTGTTTGTGTTGCGGAAGGAGGGAAAAAATTTATGGCTAAAACTATTGTAAGAAGTAATGAATCTATAGAAGATGCTTTACGTCGTTTTAAAAATGATGTGGCTAAATCAGGAACCCTTTCTGAAGCCCGCAAACGTCAGTATTATCTAAAGCCGAGTGTGACTAAGAAAATGAAAGCTGCTGCTAAAGGTAATAAAAAAGCGTTCTAATAGAAAATAAAACGTTATAATGTACCCTGTAGGATAGACACTTTAAAAAAAGAGTTTATTTTACAGGGTATTTTTATGTATAACAGGATTAACAAATATAAAAGAGAGAACTTGAGTAATAAAATATTTAATAAAGAATAAATAGAATTATTATCAAAAAACAATTATGTATGATGGCATAGAGCATATAAAGAACAAGGTATTATATTACATCATTCCAATTTAAGACATAAAATATTCATTGTTTTATAGAGATCAAAAAAGATTGACTTTTGTTCAATCTTTTATTGTTAATGTATTCTTAAAATGTAATTTAGCTATTTTGGTTAAAACTTGTCTTCCATGTTTATTTACAAGTGTTTGTGCTTGCGCATTTACTTTATCGGATGCACCTTTTAAAATGGTAGTAAGATATAAACTAGATAATTTATCCATTTCTTGCAAGAATATATATCTAGCCATCATGGATGCACAAGCAACTGATGCAAACTTACTTTCAGCTTTTGTTTGAAAATTTACTTTTTTAGAAAAAGTAGTATCTTTTACGTAACGATTAAAGTTATCTATTGAAGAAAATTGGTCAATAATAATATTAACATGAGCTTTATTGATTTTCGCTTGTAAATTAGTAATGGCTTGTTTATGTAATACTGCTTTAAGTTTATTTAAATTCATATCACCTGTCATCACTTCATTATATTTTTCATTATTAACGACAAGTAATGAATAAGGTAATAGTTTAAATAAAGTAGGAGCTATTTTAATAATATGTTCATCTGTTAGTTTCTTTGAATCATCAATCCTTAATTTTTTAATTTCATTGATGTTTTGTTCATCAATGTATGCAGCTACTACAACAACCGGACCGAAATAATCACCTGTACCAACTTCATCACTACCAATACTTGGTAAATAATAATTGAACTCTGTAGGGGTTACTTTTGTTGGCGTTTGATTGGTTATAGTAGTCCAAATACTAGCTTCGTTATCTGCACCTTCACCTTGAAAGAGGACTTTATGTGATTTATAAGCAGTTATAGTACAATTTTCCGCCTTTGCGCTAAATAGTGCATGAGGATTATTATTTGTTAATAGACAATCTTCATAAAAAATTATCATTTTATTGATTGTAGTTTCACTGACTTGAATGGTAATACTTGACATATTTTAGTCACCTCAGTAATTAATACTATTATTTTATCACTTTTTTTGGTAAAATAAAATAAGTCTGGAGGTTTTAGTGTGTTTACTAGTTATAAAACATTAGAATTTGATAAAATTATCGATAAATTACATCAATATGCTAGCTGTTCATTAGGTAATGAAGCTATCAATGACATCGAGATCATTAAAGACTTAGATACTTTACAAGCTTTATTAAACGAAACAGACGAAGCATTGAAATTAATTTATCGTATGGGAGAACTTCCTTTAGGTGGAATAACCGACATTAGGCCCTATATTAAAAGAGCGACCATCGGTGGTATTTTAAACGTAACTGAACTAGTTGCGATTGTTGATTTTATTTATGGCGTTAATCAAATTAAAATCTATATGGATAAAGTAATAAATGAAAGAATTGAAGTTAAATACATTAATGAATATATTAATAATTTAATTTATTTAAGTAGTTTAAGAAAAGATATAAATTTATGTATTGATGATTTTGGAAAAATCGCTGATGACGCTACACCAAAGTTAAAAGAAATTAGAAGTACGATTAAAGTTTATGAATCAAGAATTAAAGAAAAATTAAATAATATTTTAAATACTAAACGTGAATATTTAACTGAATCACTTGTAACGATTAGAAATGATCGATACGTAGTTCCAGTAAGAGTTGAATATAAAAATACTTTTGAAGGGATTATTCATGATCAGTCACAAAGTGGTAGTACTATTTATATAGAACCTAAAGCTGTAGTGGATATGAATAATAAAATACATACATTAATTCTTGATGAGAAAGCTGAGATTGAGAAGATTCTTCGAAAGTTAACTGAAAAAGTGGCTGAAAATGCGAATGAATTATCTGAAGATTGTGAAAATGTAAAATGTCTTGATTTTATTTATGCGAAAGCTAAATATGCTCGTGAAATAAGTGCGGTAAAACCAATCATTAATGATTCAGGAATTATAAAAATTTATAAAGCCCGTCACCCATTAATCAGTAAAGATGAAGTTGTACCTAATGATATCTTTTTAGGTGAAGAATTTAATACAATTGTTATTACCGGTCCGAATACTGGTGGCAAGACGGTAACCCTAAAAACAGTGGGTTTATTTACTTTAATGATGCAAGCAGGACTTTTAGTTCCTGCAAATGATGAATCACACCTTGCGGTATTTGATAATATCTTTGCGGATATTGGTGATGAACAAAGCATAGAACAATCTCTATCAACTTTTTCATCACACATGAAAAATATTATAAATATCGTTAATAACATTACAATTAATAGTCTAATTTTATTTGATGAATTAGGAGCAGGAACTGATCCTAAAGAAGGAGCAGCATTAGCGATGTCAATCCTTGATTATTTTCATGAACGCGGTTCGCGAGTCATTGCGACGACTCACTATCCGGAGTTAAAAACATACGCTTATAATAATAAAAAAGTTATAAATGCGAGTGTTGAGTTTAATGTGGAAACATTAAAACCAACATACAGGTTAATGATTGGTATTCCTGGAAGAAGTAATGCACTTGAAATATCTCGTCGACTTGGTTTAATTGAAAAGATTATTGATAAAGCAAAAGATAAAGTTGAAACAGAAAAAACTGATGTTGCCAATTTAATAATACAACTTGAAAATCAAGGTTTGTACTTACAAAATTTAGTTTCTGAGAATGAAATAATCAAAAATAATTTGAATAGAGAAAAAAATCAATTTGAATCTAAAATTAATGAATTAGAAAGTCAAAAAGAAAGTATAATAAATAAGGCAAGGCTCGAAGCAGTGTCTATCATAAAAAAAGCTCAAAAAGAAGCGAATGAAGTAGTTGAAGAATTAAAAGAACTAAAACGAAACAAGGAAGCTAATTATAAAGAGCACGAAGTAATTGACATAAAGAGTAAATTAAATACTAAAAACTACTATGAAGAGAATATACAAGAATCTAAGACATATAGGGAATTAAAAGTAGGTGACACTGTTCGAGTCTTAACCCTTAATAGGACAGGCCAAATCCTTGAAAAAGTAAATGAATCTGAATGGCTTGTTCAAATTGGTATTTTAACTTCGCGTGTAAATGCGAAATCACTAGAATTAATTGAAGAGAAAAAACAAGAGGAAGAGTATAGAACAAATAAAGTTACTATTGTAAAAGCTAGTTCTCAAAAAACCGAATTGGATCTTCGTGGTGAACGATTTGAAGAAGCACTTATTAAATTAGATAAATTTATCGACTCAGCCTTACTAAATAATTTACACCAAGTCTATGTTATTCATGGACACGGTACTGGTGCGCTACGTAAAGGTGTGCAAAATTATTTAAAAAAATGCCCTAGCGTTAAAGAGTATCGTTATGGTGGACAAGGCGAAGGTGGAGTTGGAGTAACAGTTGTTAATTTCAAATAATTTATATTTTTTAAGCAAAATGTTTGTAACTAGCATAATTTATAAGTATAATATATTTAGAATACTATAGGAGGTATATAATGTCATTATTAAAGGCTGATGCTAACAATTTTGAAGAAAACATTAAATCAGGAGTCGTATTAGTAGACTTCTATGCTGACTGGTGTGGACCATGTAAGATGATTGCACCGATCTTAGAACAAGTTTCACAAGAATATACAGATGTTAATATTGTGAAATTAAACGTTGATACAGCTCCAACTGTTGCTGAACAATTTGGTGTTCAAAGTATTCCAACTTTAATTTTATTTAAAGATGGTCAAAAAGTAGCGCAAACATTAGGTTTTCAACCAAAAGAAATGTTAAAATCTTGGATTGAAAAAAATAAATAATAGATTAATCTATTATAATTCGTTATATTATTTATTTGTCACGCTACAAAAAACACATGCATTCTGATATGAATACATGTGTTTTTTACTTATTACTATAGAAAAACTAATAATATCACCACTTTTAAGATTCATAGGATATGTTTCAATAGGATATCCATAATAATTATATGTAGTTACATTGAATGTCCGGTATCGGTATTTTTCGCAACAATCCATAGATTAGTCAATAATTTAATAGTATAATTGATTATAAGTATATCAATGTTATATTGAACGTCACAAATTATTTAAAGAAGGTTAATAATACTCTATTTAATTCTAACTGTAAATAAATTTAGTTAATTTTCGTAAAAGTCTATATTTTTTTATTAAAATTGGTATAATTAAAATGTTTAAAGGAGTGATTAGATTGGAAAATTTTTCAGTCTTTAAAGATTTTGAAAGCTATGTAACAGAAAATGAAAAACTTATTAATTATTTAAATAATTCACTTTTAAATGATTTGATCATACCCATTGTTAAGACATTAACCTATTTAGAAAATTTAGATAAAGAAGATGAATTATCTATCGATAATATAGAAATATTTGAATTTGGATTTGAATATTTATTTGAAAACCTTGAACAAATAAAAATATATTTACATCAATTTAAAAATAATTATGAAGTTTTAGAAGCAAAATCAGTGTATATTAAAATGATCTTTCAATTAGAAGAGTTTAAAGTAGAGTTAACTAAAAAGGAAGAAACTGATACTGAAATGAAGAGAGATTTGAAAAAAATTGATGAAGCGATCAATTTCTTTGATGAAAGTTTAACATCTACTATAATTATTGAACATGAACTTGAAGATTATTTACGCTTCTATTACGAACTGACAGATAAATACGATGATATTTATTTAGTGAGTGATTCATTTAATGAATACTGCGCAAATTATGGAATATAGGTGTTTTTATGGATGGTATTTTATTAATTAATAAACCAAAAGGAATGACGAGTCATGATTGTGTGAATAAAATCCGAAGAATATTTAATACAAAAAAGGTAGGTCATTTAGGTACTCTAGATCCAAATGTTACCGGTGTTCTACCAATATGTATAAATAATGGTACAAAAGTGATTCAATTTATTGAAAATGAATCAAAAGAATATATCGCCGATATTTCAATCGGTATATCTACCTCTACCGAAGATGGTGATGGAGAAGTTGTAGAATCTGATACGAGTTATAAACATATAACACGAGATGATTTACTTTCGATTCTTAATAGTTTTATTGGTGAATATGAACAAATACCGCCAATGATCTCCGCAGTTAAGATTAACGGTAAAAAGTTGTATGAATATGCGAGACAGGGAAAAGTTGTTGAAAGACCAGCCAGAAAGGTGATTTTTCATGAGATAGAATTACTATCAAGTGAAAATGAATTTTCAGGAGAAACCATCACTTTCAAAATCAGAGTACATTGTAGCAAAGGAACCTATATAAGAACTCTAGCGGTTGATATAGGTAAGAAACTAGGATATCCTGCACATATGTCTTCTTTAATTCGGACAAAGTCAGGACAATTTAGTTTAGAAAATTGTTTTAGTTTTACTGATGTTGAAAATGGACATTTTGATTTCATTTCAATCTATGATTCTCTACAGCAGTATCAAATGATCATGGTTGATGAATCACTTAAATTTAAAATAAAAAATGGTCAAAAACTAGAAAATCAATATGAATTTGATAATTATCTTGTCTTTTGTGATTATAAAGAAGTTTTGGCAGTATATGAACTTGATGAGAATCATAGTAATATGATCAAACCGGCGAGAGTTTTTAGCGAATAGGATGTATTAATAATGAAAGTAGTATATTTAAAAAATGAAAGTAGTATTTTACCTGTAAAATCAGGCTTAGCTTTGGCATTAGGATTTTTTGATGGTCTTCATTTAGCTCATCAAAACTTAATTGATCAAGCGATAAAAATAGCAATAAACAGTAAATGTAAAAGTGGTGTATTCACTTTTAATCCCAGCCCTAAACAATTTTTAGGCAAAACTAGTATTGATAGTATGCTTACTCCTCACAATATGAAAATCGAATTATTAAATAAAATGGGTGTGGATTATTTGTTTGTTTTACAATTTGATGAACTTGTAGCAAATGTAGAACATAAAGAATTTGTTGAAAAGTTTATATTACCATTAAATGTAACACATCTCATAACAGGCTTTGATTATCGTTATGGCTATAAAGGGGAAGGCAATGCCCAAACGTTAGTTAAAGATGGAAATGATACCTTTGAATTAACAATCGTTGAACAAATTAAATTAAATGATGAAAAAATTAGTAGTAGTAAAATTCGAGAGTTCATCCTAAATGGTAAAGTCTTTGAAGCTAAAGACTTACTAGGTCGTTTCTATACGACGGAAGGAATTGTCATTCATGGCTTTAAAAGAGGTAGAGAAATTGGTTTTCCTACCGCAAATATCTCTACTATTGATAATTATTTAATACCACAAAATGGAGTTTATATTGTAAAAGTCAATATATTTCAAGATGAATATTATGGTATGTGTAATATCGGCTACAATCCGACTTTTAGTCAAAATAACAATAAAACGATTGAAGTGAATATTATTAATTTTAATAAAGATATTTATAATGAAAAAATAACTGTTAATTGGATTAAAAAAATCAGAGATGAAAAGAAATTTAATGGTGTTTTAGAGTTAATTGCACAACTAAATGAAGATAAACAAAAAGTATTTGAATATATCAAAAATAATTAGATTTTACAATTTTCTCAATAATAATGAGATACATTTTTTATAGGGAGGTTTTTTTATGTATCTATTAATTTCTCTCATTGTTGTTTTGTTGAAGCTGATTTAATGGATAGAATAATTTATTGCATTTTACGTATTTTTAAATACTTTAGAAATAAAAAAGCAACAATAACTATGTAAATTAAAATAATCTAAAATAATACTTGATTAAATAAGATTATTGTTGTAAAATAAAAAATGGCTTTTATCTAAGCTTTTCGACACTCCGACGATTGCTTTGATGAACGCGACAAAATTATAGGAGGAAAAAAACAATGGCTATAACTAAAGAAGTAAAACAAGCACTGATCAAAGAATTCCAAATTAACGAAAGTGATACAGGATCTGCTGAAGTGCAAATTGCGATTTTAACACATGAAATTAATTCAATTAACTTTCATTTACAAACACATAAAAAAGATCATCATACTCGTAGAGGGTTATTGAAAAAAGTTGGTAGACGTAAACACCTATTAACATATTTAAAAGACAATGATGTTGCAAGCTATCGTACTGTTGTTGAAAAATTAGAATTACGTCACTAATTGTTAAAGCTATATACTTTTGTATATAGCTTTTTGTTTTTATTTATTTGTAAATTATTACTTATTATAAAAATGTAAATATTTTTCAATTTTATGTCTCAAACTATAAAAAAAGAAAATATTTTGTGTTATAATTATACAGATAAAGGTAATAAATGGTAAAAGGAGATAAAGCATGAGCGATAAAAAAATTTTCGAAATGGAATTCGCGGGTCGTAAACTTGTAGTTGAACATGGAGAACTTGCAAAACAAGCTAACGGAGCAGTTTTAGTTCGTTATGGTGAAACTGTAGTTTTATCAACAGTAACAGCTTCAAAAGAAGCGAAAAACATCGATTTCTTTCCACTTACAGTTGGTTATGAAGAACGTTTATATGCTGTTGGTAAAGTACCTGGTGGCTTCATTAAACGTGAAGGGAGACCTTCAGAACACGCGATTCTATCTGGTCGTTTAATCGACAGACCAATACGTCCGTTATTCCCAGATGGGTTCCGTAATGAAGTTCAAGTAATAAATTATATATTATCAGTTGATCATGATTGTTCACCTGAAATGACAGCGATGTTTGGTTCATCTCTAGCACTAATGGTTTCAGATGTTCCATTTAAAGGTCCAATTGCAGGTGTTTATGTTGGTAGAGTTAATAATCAGTTAATTATTAATCCTACATCTGAACAAAAAGAATTATCAGATATAGATTTAGCGGTTGCTGGAACTAGTGAAGCTGTTAACATGGTTGAAGCAGGCTGTCAAGAGGTACCAGAAGAACAAATGTTAGAAGCAATTGTTTATGGTCATCAAGAAGCGCAAAAATTAATTAATTTCCAAAAAGAAATTATGCAACAAGTTGGAAAAACTAAACTTGAAATTAAATTATATGAAGTTGAAGCTGATTTAAATAAACGTGTACGTGAACTTGCTGAAGCTGATATGAAAGTTGCGATTAAAACATTCGATAAACAAGAACGTCAGGCTAATATGGACGCAGTTGAAGAACGAGTTCTATCAGTGTTTATTGATGAAGCTAGTGATGAAGCAACTTTAAAACAAGTCAATGAAATTTTACATGATATCATTAAAGAAGAAGTTAGAAGATCAATTACTGAAGATAAAGTACGTCCAGATGGTCGTAAAGTGGATGAAATAAGACCACTATCTAGTAAAATCGATATTTTACCTCGTGTTCACGGATCAGGCTTATTTACTCGTGGTCAAACACAAGTATTGTCGATTTGTACATTAGGTTCAATAAGTGAAAATCAAATATTAGATGGTTTAGAAGAAGAAGAAACAAAGCGTTTTATGCACCATTATAACTTCCCACCATTCTCAGTAGGAGAAACAGGACGTTATGGAGCTCCGGGACGTCGTGAAATTGGTCATGGTGCACTTGGTGAACGTGCATTAAAACAAGTTATTCCAAATGAAGAAGAATTCCCATATACCATTCGTTTGGTATCCGAAGTATTAGAATCAAATGGTTCAACATCTCAAGCATCTATTTGTGCATCAACATTGGCAATGATGGCTGCGGGTGTTCCTATTAAAGCTCCAGTAGCTGGAATTGCGATGGGTCTAGTTAAAAAGGGTGATTATTATACTATTTTAACTGATATTCAAGGAATGGAAGACCATTTAGGTGATATGGACTTTAAAGTAGCAGGAACGAGTAAAGGTGTCACAGCGATTCAAATGGATATCAAAATTGACGGCTTAAGTAAAGAAATCTTACATGAAGCTTTACTTCAAGCTCGTAAAGGTCGTATGGAAATCTTAAATCATATGATGACTACTATTTCTGAAGTTCGTCCAGAATTATCTAAATATGCACCTAAAGTTAAATTAATAAGGATTAATCCAGAAAAAATCCGTGAAGTTATTGGCCCTAACGGAAAACAAATTAATCAAATTATTGATAAAACCGGTGTTAAAATTGATATTGAACAAGATGGAAGAGTCTTTATTATGCATCAAGACTATAAAGCAATTAGAGATGCAGTCGCGATTATAGAAGCGATTGTTCGTGAAGTTGAAGTGGGTGCAATTTATACAGGTAAAGTTACAAGAATTGAAAAATTCGGTTGTTTCGTTGAAATCTTCCCTGGAGCTGAAGGTTTAGTTCATATTTCACAATTAGATAATGAACGTGTAGCAAAAGTTGAAGATATTGTTGCTCTTGGTGATGAAATTATCGTTAAAGTAACAGAAATCGATGAAAAAGGCCGTGTAAATCTTTCAAGGAAAGCTGCTTTACCAACTGAATAGTAATTTATAATAGATTAAATGTTCGAAATGTTCGAGCATTTTTTTATTTTTATAAAGTTTTATAGTTGTAAATACGATATTTAAACAAATAATTTTTTTAACATCGATAATGATGAAAAAGGCCTAGTTTTTTATTCTATATGGGCATTTTTTTTATTTCGTATAGTTAGACTTTCTTAACGGTCGTTAATGTAACCTAAAGTGGAATTTATCATAAAATATTATGAAAGTAATATAGTAGGTGATAAAATGTCGAAGGTACTTGTAGTGAAAAATAGTGATAAAAGAATAAGATATCTAATCGAGTATCTCAAAAAAACTAATATAGTCATTGAAATATATGATGAAATAACGTTAATAAATGAATTAAAAAGTGATCTTTATGAATGTCTAGTCTTACCCATTCGTGGGGTAAGTAAAGAATTTATCATTGATGGAACAAATATAAAGTTAAGTGAAGAGAGTCTAAAGCTTTTAAGTGGTAAGAAACTATTTACTGGTTTAATTAATCCTGACTTAGCTACAAGTTGTTCATTATATAATATAAATTTAATCACATATATGACAGATGATTTCGCAATTAAAAACAATTATATAACCGTTGAAGGGATTATCGAAGCAATTGTCAATAACTCAGAAAAGGCTATATATAATGCCGATATCCTTGTAATTGGTTATGGAAGATTAGGTCAAATAACCGCCAATATCATGAAAAATCTTAAAGCGAATGTGACTGTTTCAGCTCGGAATGAAAAAGACTTAGTTCATGCGAAAATATCAGAATTTAATACAATTCACAATGATCAAGTGAGTCATTTTATTCATAAATATGATTTTATTATCAATACCATTCCATTTAGAATACTTGATACAAGTATTCTAAAGAAAATAGAAAATACAGATATATTATTAATTGATGTGGCTAGTGAACCATTTGGACTTGACCATGAAAGTGTAAAATCATTAAACATTAAAGTATTAAAATTACCTGGTATTCCAGGTAAAATTGCACCACTAACAGCAGGATACCTAATCGGTGAGTTTATAAATTATATAAACTTAGGGGGTGTAAGTTGTGAGTGATAAGAAAAGCGTTGCCATCGCGATTGGTGTCTCGGGATCCTTTGGAAAAATCAATGATTTAACTCCTGTTTTGAAAAATTTGGTTTTAAAAAATTATGAAATTAGATTGTTTGGTACAGACACAATTAAAGATAATCCTCTAGTGGTAAAAGAACTTGAGGATGTCGTTGGACATAAATTTATTTATTCAATATCAGAAACAGAACCGTTTGGACCAAGTAAATTCTTTGATATCATGCTAATTGCGCCAATGTCAGGAACAACACTAAGTAAATTAGCAAACGCAATTTCCGATAATGCGGTATTAATGACAGCAAAAAGTACATTAAGAAATAGTAGACCTGTAGTGTTAGCTGTATCAAGTAACGATGCCTTAGGAATGAATGGATCTAACTTAATGAAGTTATTAGTAATGAAAAATATATACTTCGTTCCATTTGGTCAAGATAATCCTGAGGAGAAGCCAAATAGCCTCGTCGCAGATTTTACCAAAATTGAAGATACAATAAAGTATGCAATAAATGGTAAACAAATCCAACCTATCATCATAGTTAAAAATAAGCGAGTTGATGAAACTTGAGAATAGGTATCGTAGGTGCTACAGGCATAGTAGGGACAAAGTTAATTCAGTTATTAGAAAAAACGCATCTTCCGATTACAGAACTAAGATTAATCGCATCAGTTCATTCAAGTGGTAAATTAATCATCTTTAAAGAAAAATTATTAGAAGTATATAAAATAAGTGCTGAAGTCTTTGACAACTTAGACTTAGTATTTTTTATGGCCAGTTCTGATGTCGCTAAAGAGTATGTAGATGTCGCTATTAGTAAGGGAGCAGTGGTAATAGATAATTCAAGCGCATTTCGAATGAAAGAAAATGTACCGCTTGTTGTACCTGAAGTCAATCAAGAAGTCATCACTAAAAATGACAGATTGATCGCAAATCCAAATTGCTCTACCATCCAATTAGTAGTTCCATTATATTTACTTTCAAAAATAAACCAAATAAAACGAGTGGATGTATCGACTTATCAAGCAGTATCAGGAGCAGGAAAAGAAGCTATCGATGAGTTTATCGAACAAATAAAAAATTATGAAACTAAAAAAGTAAAACCACAAATATTACCTGTTAAAGATGAATTGGTTCACTATGAAATCATCAATAATGCGATACCGCAAATCGATGTATTCGAAAACAATAATTATACAAAAGAAGAAATGAAAGTTATTCATGAAAGTCAAAAAATTTTAAATAAAAAAATGCAGATAAGCTGTACTGCAGTAAGAATTCCAGTATTAAATGGACATTCTGAAAGTGTGACAGTAACATTTGAAAATGAGGTTTCTTTAAATCTAGTAAAAGAAGCTTTTAATGAAGAAAAAAATCTAATTGTATTAGATGATCCTAAAAATCAAGTTTATCCTTTAGCTAAAATAGCGAATGGAAAAAATGAGGTTTTTATTGGACGTGTAAGAAAAGATATATATGCTAATAATATATTACACTTTTTTGTAGTAGCAGATAACTTACTAAAAGGTGCTGCTGCTAATGCTTTACAAATTGCAGAGAAATGTTATTCTGAAAAGATTTACGGTTGGTGAAAAGGATGAATATTGTTATTCAAAAATTTGGGGGAACATCAATAAGAAATCCTGAAGGTTATCAAAAGTCATTAATTCACATTAAAAAAGAATTAAAACTAAATCATAAAATCGTATGCGTGGTATCGGCTATGGGCAGGGTTGGAGAACCTTACGCTACCGATACCTTAAAAAATTTAATTAAAAACCATGTTTCTAAAAAAGAACAAGATCGTTTAATCTCGATTGGCGAAGTGATTTCAAGTGTTGTCTTTACCGATTTCTTAGTTGAAAATGGGATCAAAGCGATATCACTATCAACTAAAGAACTAGGAATCAACACAAATAATAACTTTACAAACGCGGATATTATAAAAGTAAATGATCTTGATATCTTGAATAAATTATGTGATTATGAAGTAGTTGTAGTACCTGGTTTTCAAGGGTTAACCTTAGAGTCTGATGTTACAACACTTGGTCGCGGGGGAAGTGACACTACCGCAATCGCATTAGGTATTACATTGAATGCGAAGTATGTTGAAATTATATCTGATGTACCGGGTGTATTTACGGCCGATCCAAGGATTGTGCCAAGTGCTACAAAAATACCAAAATTAAACTATGACATACTCTTAGCTATGACTAAAAGTGGTTCTAAAGTGCTCCACTATAAAGGTGCTTTAATGGCCTATAATCATCGAATAAAAATGAAATTTGTAGATGTAAATGATTTTAATTCTTACACAGTAGTCGAAGATGAAAATGTATTAGTAAAAAACGTTTCCTATAAAAATGATTTTATAAAATATACCTTAAATGAAGGTATAGGGTTATTAGATTACGTCTATCGTTATAACAATGATCAATATGTACATATAGATGATGAATTTATATTTGATCAATATTTAAAAATTAACAATATTGAATATACAAAGAGTGCAAATTATAGTAAAGTTACAGTTATTATTTATGACATGCTTAAAATGGAAGAATATCATTTTGTGGAAACACAAAATGTTAATGATAAAATAAATGAACTTCATGAGAAATTCGTTATAAAGGGGTGAGTATAGTGTTTGGGAAAATCATCACAGCTATGGTAACTCCATTTGATAAAAGTGATAATCTAAATTATGAAACTCTAAAAATCTTAATCAATCATTTAATTCGTAACAATTCTTCTTCACTTGTTGTCTGCGGTACAACAGGGGAGGCACCTACTCTATCCGATATCGAAAAAGTCATTTTAATTGAAAAAACATTAGAATATGTTAATGGGCGAATTCCTGTAATATTAGGTGTCGGTACAAATTGTACGCTAACAACGATTGATTTTATAAAAAAAATTGAACACTTAGGGGTTGCAGGATATTTAGTTGTAGTACCCTATTATAATAAACCAGATCAAGAAGGAATCTATGCTCACTTTAAAAAAGTTGCAAATAGCACAAAGAAGCCAATCATAATCTATAATATTCCAAGTAGAACGGGTGTAGATATAGATGTCGAAACAATAAAAGAACTCGCAAAAATCAGTAATATATATGGCTTAAAAGAATCAAGTACAGATGTTTCAAAAATAAAACAAATAAAACAAGAATTAAAAGATTTTAAAGTTTATGTAGGTGATGATGTCTTACTTTATGATGCAATGATAAATGGAGCTGATGGAATTGTTTCTGTCGCTTCACATATATACGGAAAAAGTATACATAATATCTTACAATTAATAAGAACAAAACAATATGAAGATGCATCAGCAGTATTTGATATTTATTTTCCAAAATTCGAAGCGTTATTTATGAAACCTAATCCAGTTCCTATTAAAGCCGCATTAAATAAACTAGAAATTAACGTTGGAGGAGTAAGATTACCGCTTGTAGACATGAAAAATGAACTTAAAACAGAGTTATATAAAATATTAGGAATCTAAAAGATCATCATTTTGATGGTCTTTTTTAATTTTTTAATGTAAAATAAAGTAATTTAAATAAAAAATGAGTGAAGATAACATAATAATAAAGTAATATAATTTAATTGATGTTGTCATTTTAATTTATTTTTTTTATAATTTGAGTTATAATATGAAAAGTAGTATAAATTTTTTCTATTATTTTACAAGGAGGATTTTTGTGGAAAGTATTAAACTATCAAAAGTAAAAATTTTTGCTTTAGGCGGACTAGGTGAAAATGGGAAAAACATGTATGTTATTGAAGTTAATAATAAAATATTTGTTTTGGATGCAGGTTTACGTTATCCTGGTGAAGATTTATTAGGAGTTGACGCTGTTATTCCTGATATCAAATATTTAATTGAAAATAAAGAACGAATTGTTGGTTTATTTCTATCTCATGCTCATGAAGACCACATCGGTGCAGTACCTAATTTATTAAAGGCGCTTAATATTCCGGTTTATGGTACACGTTTAACGATGGCTCTTGTAGAGGATTCATTAAAAGAGCAAGGTGAAAATCTTGAAAATTTTACCTTAAATAAAATACGTTCGGATAATACATTAACCTTTAATGATGTTAAAGTATCCTTTTATAATACTACTCATAGTATACCAGATTCAGTTGGAATTTGCGTTCATACACCAGATGGTGTCATTGTTTATACTTCAAATTTTACATTTGATCAAAGCGTCGATAAACGCTATTTTACAAGTTATGATTTAATATCTGACGTTTCACGTGTGGGTGTATTAGCTCTTTTATCTGAAAGTTTATCTGCAGATAAACTAGGACACACAAGCAGTGTCAATCATTTAAAATATGAATTAGCAGAGGCTTTTTCACAAGCACCTGGAAGAATTATCGTATCTGTATTTTCATCTGAATTACAAAGAATTCAACAAATTATTGATGTTGCTAATGAATTTAATCGTAAAATTGCGATCATTGGTCGTAAAATGCAACGGATTGTTGATATCGCGGTAAAAATGGGTTATTTAAAATTTCCTACTTCAGGAATGCTTGTTAATCTAAAATATATTGATGAAACAAATGATAATAATTTACCTAACTTAGTCGTACTTGCTACAGGTGAAAGACAAGAACCATTTGACGCGTTAATTAGAATGGTTCGTAAATTAGATCGTTTAATTCATGTTGAACCTAATGATACTATTCTAATCGCAACTCCACCCATTCAAGGAACAGAAATTAAGTCCGCAAGAACCATTGATTTATTGTATCGAACAGGAGCCAATGTTATAAAAATCAATAAAATGTATTTACCACTTTCACATGCAAGTGCCGAAGATCTTAAATTAATGATTAATTTATTAAAACCAAAATATATCATACCAGTCATTGGTGAATATCGTCATCAATACGCTCAAGCTAAAATTGCCGAACAAATGGGTTATAACTCAGAAAATATTGTACTACTAGATAACGGAATGGTTGTTGAATTTGAGCAAGGCGATTTAGTAAATATTTCAAATGATATAGAAGTTGACCAAATCTTAATTGATGGTTTAAGTGTTGGTGAAATAAGTAATGTTGTCTTAAAAGACCGTGTATTATTATCGCAAGATGGTATTTTATTAGCGATTGTTTCCATTGATATGAGAACGCGTAAAATTATTGCTGGACCGGAAATTGTTTCTCGTGGTTTCATCTATGTTAAAGAAAATGAAGAAATTATTAATAATGTCCAAAATATTTTAAATCAATCTTTATCTGAAGCAGAAGCGATTCCTAAAACAGAATGGAACAAAGTTAAAAATGATATACGAGATAAAATTGGTAAGTATTTATATAAAGAAACAAAGCGAAAGCCAATTATTATGCTCGTTATTAACGAATTATAACAATTTTTATCCTAATACATTCAATGTATTAGGATTTTTTATTGAATATGATAAAATTCATCATTATTTGATATCATAAATTTACTAAAATGTGTTTATGGATGAAAGGTGGTGGTAAATTGTCAAAAGAAAAGAAAAGAAAACCAAAAGAAGATCCAACGAAAGAAGGACAGGTTTATTTTGAAGTTTGGGGAATACTTTTTATACTTATTACAATTATTTTATTATCTGAACTTGGACCTGTTGGTGAAACATTAAACATTTTAACAAAAATGATTTTTGGTGATTGGTATTGGATTATTTTAATATTTTTATTTTATTATGGAACTTTGATGATTATCTACCATCAATTTATAACTTATTCATCTATTAAAATTAAAGGGATGATCTTTTTAAGTGCTGGGTTATTGATTTATACACATTTTCCGATCTATAATGCCGTAATTAGTGATATTGAAAAATATGATTCGAACGTTATTTCTGAATCATATAGTCTTTTTATGAGTTATATTGAAAATCAAAACTATAATGGTGTTTATGGTGGTGGAATGCTTGGTGCTACACTTTTTTGGTTATGTATTAATTTATTAGGAGAAGTTGGCACAAAGATTTCAGCGATTATTCTTTTAATTTCAGGTATTTCATATTTATTTGAAAAAACAATTTACGAATTTATTGATGATACTTATTATGGTTCAAAAAATGCATTTATTAAAGTTAAACACTATGTTAGCCGAATTTTTAATCAAATGGCTGAAGTGTCTAAATTAAGTAAAAATCCAAGTGTTGAAGTAAAAACAGAAAAGATAAAAGTGCAAGAAAATAATAATGTTAAATTTGAAAATATTGTTATGACAAAAGCAGAAAAATTTGTGGTAGAAAAAGGAAAGTATATAAAACCTAACAGTAAACAATTAAAATATCATGAAAATAAAGGGATTTTAGAAAGTCAAAAAGAAATAACGATTAATAATGGTAAAATCATAAATGAATTTACTAGATCGTTATTTTTAAGCATGGAAATTAATGAAATTTATATTGGACCAACTATTTCAACCTATATCATTGATATAGAAAACACAATTAAAAGCAAAAAAATCATAAGCAATAAAGAAGAACTGTTTTTAATGTTAGAAACAAGAAATATTCGTATATATGATAAATATGAAAATAAACATTCTTTATATATTGAAGTACCCAATAAATTTCGCTATTTAGTTAGTTTAAGAGAAATATTAGAAGAAGAAACAGATGAAAAATTATTCCCAATCGGAAGAAATTACCGTGGTCAAGTATTTAGTATTGATTTTAAACAAATGTCTAACATATTGGTGATTGGACATGATATTGATTCGAAAATTATGTTATTAAAAACGATAATCAGTTCAATCTTGTATAGAAGAACGCCCGACGAGTTTAAACTTGTAATATGTGATTCAACAAAATACGAACTGAATGACTTTGAAAATAATCACCATTTATATTATGAATTAATTGATAATTTTCAAAGTATGAAACCCATGTTAATAAAACTTTATACTGAAGTTGAACAACGTTTAAATAATATTAACTACCAAACAAAAGACCCAACGGCAATACTTTTAATTTTAAATGATTTTGTTGATTTTTATATAAATAACGATGAGTTTTTAAAATATTTAAATTATATTTTAGTATATGGAAGTAAAGTGAATGTTTTTACAATTTATTCTACAAGCAACCTCGATGATAAAATCATAAACAATAACTTAAAAGCTCAATTTGATACAACAATTGCATTAATGATGAATAGTAAAGAAGTTTCATTTAAATACATAGAAGATGACACAAGTAAACTTTTGAAAGACGGAGATTGTTTAATTTTGTCGAGAAGTGTTAATACTAATATTAGGGTTCAAATCGCAAATTTAACAGATGAAGATATAATTAATTAAATTATTACAAATATTTACATTTATGTAAATATTTGGTAGAATAAGATTAACCCGATAAAAATAAAATATGGAGGAAAAGAAATGAGAAAATTATTCGCTTTATTTTCAGTATTTGTTCTATTCACTGTTTTAACAGCGTGTGGACCAAAGCTTGATTACGATAAAGGAACTTTTACAGGTCCTTATTGTGATGATCTAGATGTGTTTGCTGATGCTAAGAAAGCAGCAATTGGTATGGTAACTGACTCTGGAACTATTGATGATAAATCATTTAATCAAGGTACATGGGAAGGTATTCAATGTTACAATGCTAAACATACTTCAGCAGTAAAATATTTACAACCAAGTGGGGAAACTAAAGAAGATTACATTAATGCAATCGATAATTTAGTTGATGCTGGTTATAAAATGATTGTTGCTCCAGGATTCAAATTTGAAAATGCAATTTTTGAAGCACAAACTACACATGAAGATATAAAATTTATTATAATTGACGGTGCACCACACAGTGGAAATTATGTTCCAGACATCAAATCTAACACTGTATCAGTAATGTTTGCTGAAGAACAAGTTGGATTTTTAGCAGGTGTTGCTGCAGCGTTACAAACTGAAACTGGAAAAGTAGCATTTGTTGGGGGAATGGAAATTCCTGCAGTGCAAAAATTCGGTTGGGGCTATGTAGCAGGTGTTGCTTACGCTAATGACACATATGATTTAAATGTAGTAGTAACTGACTATTTATATCAAGGTACATTTACAGAAGTAACAGCTGGTCAAACAATAGCTGCAGGAATGTATGATGAAGGTATTGATATTATATTCGCTGCTGCTGGTGGTGTTGGCGTTGGAGTAATTAATGAAGCTAAAACACGTACTGAAGCGGGTGAAGAAGTATGGGTAATTGGCGTTGACTCAGATCAATACGATGCTGGAAAATATGGAACAGCAGGAAAATCAGTTATTTTAACTTCTGCTATGAAACGTGTTGACTTAGCTGCATATAATTATTCAGGAGCACTTGCGACTAATTCATTTGTAGGTGGTAAACAAGTCACTTATGATATTAAAAATGATGGGGTAGGATTACCAGCAAATAACCCTAATTTAGCTGCTGATACACTTACTAAAGTTGATACAGTTGTTGCTGCTATGAAAGCTGATACAATTGTAGCTCCAAATACAAAAGAAAAATTAACTACTTATTTAACTAGTAAAGGATATGTAACTCCTGGTACAATTACTTATTAAAAATAATAAAAAAAGGGTTAGGAAACTAACCCTTTTTTTAAAAAACATAAATTAAGCGTTTTATTTTTTTACAATTGCAAAAAATATATGATATAATAGTTGTAAATAATAAAGAGAGTGTGATTATATGGACTATGTAATAGAAATGCTCAATATCACTAAAGACTTTCCAGGTATACGAGCGAATGATAATGTCACTTTACAAGTAAAAAAGGGTGAGATTCATGCTTTATTAGGTGAAAACGGAGCAGGTAAATCAACGCTTATGAGTATCTTGTTTGGGTTATATCAACCAGATTCTGGCGTTATTAAAATAAAAGGTCAAGAAGTTAAAATTACTGACCCTAATGTCGCTAATGAGTACAAAATCGGTATGGTACATCAACACTTCAAATTAGTTCACAATTTTTCCGTGACTGAAAATATTATTTTAGGTTTAGAACCCAAAAAAACTTTTGGACGTGTTGATATCACTTACGCTGCTAAAAAAGTTCAGGATCTTTCTAATAAATATAGTTTAAAAGTAAATCCTTACGACTTAATTCATGATATTTCCGTTGGAATGCAACAAAGAGTAGAAATTTTAAAGATGTTATATCGTGATGCTGAGATTCTTATTTTTGATGAACCAACTGCTGTTTTAACACCTCAAGAAATTGATGAATTAATGGAAATAATGCGTAATTTTGTTAATGAAGGAAAATCAATTATTATTATTACTCATAAACTTAAAGAAATAAAAAAAGTTGCAGACCGTTGTACAGTCTTACGTAAAGGTAAATATATTGATACAGTTGACGTTAAAAACACCAGTGAAGAAGAATTGGCTCGTTTAATGGTCGGTAGAGATGTTATTTTTAAGGTTGATAAAGCTCCTTTTAAACCGGGTAAGATGGTATTAGAAATTAATAATTTAAAGCGTACAGATAAAGTAAATTTAAGCAAAAGTCTAGATGTTGAACACCTTGAACTTAGAGAAGGTGAGATATTAGGGTTAGCAGGTATTGAAGGAAATGGTCAAACTGAGTTCATCCAAGTGCTAACAGGACTTAAAGAGCTTGAATCAGGCGAGATTTTATTTTTGGGACAAGACATAAGTAATCTTTCAATAAGAGAAAAATCAGCTTTAGGAATAGCTCATATTCCAGAAGATCGGCATAAACATGGTCTTATTCTAGATTTTACTCTAGAAGATAACATCGCTTTGCAAGAATATTATAAATCACCTTTTAGTAATAATGGTATTCTAGATCGAGGTTATATGAAGCAATATGCTAAAGATATCATCAAGCGGTTTGATGTTCGAAGTGGAAAAGGCGAATTAACTTTAACACGTTCGATGTCAGGTGGTAATCAACAAAAGGCAATTGTTGGTCGTGAGGTTGCACGTAATCCTAAACTATTAATTGCTGTTCAACCAACTCGAGGATTAGATGTTGGTGCTATTGAATTTATTCATTCTGAATTAATTAAAGCCCGTGATGAAGGACGAGCTGTACTTTTAGTTTCTTTGGAGTTAGATGAATTACTCAACCTTTCAGATCAAATTGCTGTTATGTATGAAGGTAAAATTGTTGGTTCATTATCTTCTGAAGATGCTGATGAAAACAAAATTGGGTTATTAATGTCTGGAGGTAATAACGTTGGAAAATAAGCATAAATCTGCTCGTGAAAGATTTATACACTATTTTAGTGATGAATCTAATCGAAGAAAATTGGCACCCTATATTTCAATATTATTTGGACTTTTAGCTGGGTTAATTTTGATGTTATTAATAGGGCAAGACCCGATTAAAGGATACATAAATATCTTAAACGGTTCTATTTTCAAAGGCTTATTTGAGGGGAATTTTAGACGTTTAGGTGGAACTTTGGCAATTGCTACTGTATTAACATTTACTGGACTATCCGTTGCATTTGCTTTTAAAACTGGCTTATTTAACATAGGTGTTGGTGGCCAAATGTTGTTTGGTGGTTTTATAGTAGTACTACTAGGAAATGTTCTGACTTTACCAAAACCAGTTCATTTATTAGTTATTGTTTTAGCTGCTGCTATAGGCGGAGCTTTATGGGCACTTGTTCCCGGAATTCTAAAAGCACGGTATCGGATTAGTGAAGTGGTAACGACTATTATGATGAACTATGTCGCGATGTGGACTGTCAGTTATTTTGTTCGAAGATGGATACCCGGACATTATGAAACTGAATCCAGTATGATTAAAGAATCTGCATCGTTAAAGTTTGAATTATTAACAGATTTATTTAGTGGTTCAGCTATAAATCTTTCAATTATTCTAGCTGGATTAGTTGTTGTATTTATTTGGTATATCTTAGAAAAAACAACTTTTGGATATGAATTAAAAGCTGTTGGATTTAATCCCGATGCTTCAAAATATGCGGGTATGAAAGTTAATCGAAACATCTTGTATTCGATGATTATTTCCGGCGCAATTGCGGGTTTAGCAGGTGCAAGTTATTATGCAGGCTATACTAACCATGTTAAACTTGGTGTTGTACCCAATTTTGGCTTTGATGGAATAGCTGTTGCTTTGCTTGGTTTAAATTCTCCTTTTGGTGTAGTTTTATCTGCATTATTATTTGGAGTACTTAGAACAGGTGGAGAATATTTGAATGCCATGACTTCTATTCCAAAAGAGTTAGTCGACATTATTGTAGGATTGATTATTTACTTTGCAGCTGCAACTTTATTAATTCAATTTATGTTAACTAAATTAATTAAAAAAATGAAAAAAAATGATGAAAAACATATTGAAGAAAAGGTGGTGGAATAGATGTTAGATTTTTTAAATCAAATATTTCCATTAGCCATTGCTGCATCAATTCCAATTATGATTACTGCAATTGGAGGATTGTTTTCTGAAAGAAGTGGAGTAGTTAATATTGGACTTGAAGGTTTAATGCTTGTTGGTGCTTTTACTTCTTCAATTACAATTCATTATTTTGATCAAGCAGGCAATAATAATGAATATGTTGTTTGGATTGCGATTCTTTTAGCTGGAATTGTTTCTGGATTATTCGCGATACTTCATGCGTATGCATCAGTTAGTTTAAAGGCTAACCAAGTTATTTCAGGAACCGCAATTAATATGTTAGCTACTGCTCTTACAATTTTCTTTGCACGCTTTTTAACAAGAAGTCAAAATATCTCATTACTTAATCGTGCTGATCGTTACCAAAAAATTCCGATTTTAAGTGATATACCGTTAATTGGCAATTGGTTATTTACGGACATTTATATCACCTCATTCTTTGTTTTACTTCTTTGTGGTATTGCGTGGTTTATCATTTTTAAAACAACTCATGGTTTACGTTTACGATCATGTGGTGAGTACCCACAGGCTGCTGATTCAGCAGGGATAAATGTTGTAAAATTACGTTATCAAGCCGTTATTATTTCAGGTATTTTATCTGGATTTGGTGGGGCAATCTATATAGTAACCATCGCTGGTGAATTTAATGGTTCAGTAAATGGTTTTGGATTTTTAGCTTTAGGTGCTCTAATATTTGGTAAGTGGAAACCTTTAAACATTGTTTTCGCGACATTCTTTTTCGGATTTATGTCAACGTTTGCTTCATTAAGTTTTGTTAACGAAGTGATAAGTTCATTTAGAATACCATATCAGTTTTATAATGCATTACCCTATGTCATGACATTATTTGCACTTGTCATTTTTTCTCGTAATGCATCAGCTCCAATGGCTCTAGGTGAACCATATGATGCGGGAAAACGTTAATTGAAATCATTTATACAACGTGAAAAACTTCACGTTGTTTTTTATTGTATTTTTCTATTTCTATTTGAATATAATAATAAAAACTGATATAATCAATTTGATATTATTAAAATGTTGATATGGAGGATCATATGGAAATTAATTTTGTTCAGGAGATTAATAGATTAAAGAAAGAGAAAAATGCGATCATTTTAGCCCATTATTATCAACGTCCTGAAGTTCAAGATGTAGCTGATTATTTAGGTGACTCTCTTGCTTTAAGTAGAGTAGCAGCGAAAACCGATGCTGACATCATCGTTTTTTGTGGAGTTCACTTCATGGCTGAAACTGCAAAAATTTTATCTCCAAATAAAAAAGTATTACTACCTGTTAAAGAAGCAGGATGTCCGATGGCAGAAATGGTAACGGATACACTACTCCAAAAATATAAAGATGAACATCCTGATGTTAAAGTAATCTGTTACGTCAATTCAACTGCGAAAGTAAAAGCTCTTAGCGACGTATGTGTTACTTCAAGTAACGCTGAAAAAGTCGTTTCACAATATATCGGTCAAAAACTACTTTATATACCTGATAAAAATCTAGGTATTTATCTACGTGAGAAATTTAATTTGGATATGGAAGTTTGGAAAGGATTTTGTTGTATCCATAATGATGTAACAAAAGACCAAGTCATAAAAGAAAAAGAATTACATCCACTTGCACAGTTTATAGTTCATCCTGAATGCCAATTAGAGATTGTCAAGATGGCGGATTTCGTAGGTAGTACAAAAGGCTTATTAGATTATGTTACTAAGAGTGATTGTCAAGAGTTCATTGTTGGTACTGAAAAAGGAATTATTCATCAAATGGAAATAAAATGCCCAAACAAAAAATTCTACTTGTTGACACAAAATTTATCTTGTTTTGATATGAAATTAACGAACTTAGAAGATGTTTATACTGCTTTAAAAAACGAAGAAAACGTAATTGAAGTTGAAGAATCTATTCGTTTAAAAGCATTAAAATCTTTAAATAAAATGTTCGAATACACGGATAACTAGGTGAGAATATGGAAAAATATGATGTAATTGTCGTTGGTAGTGGTTTGGCAGGTTTATATACTGCATTAAATGTTACACGAAGAAAAAAAGTTTTATTAATCACTAAAGATAAACTCAATTTAAGTAATTCCTTTTTAGCACAAGGTGGAATCGCCGGAGAACTTTTTGAAAGTGATGAATCTTATCAAAAACATATTGATGATACTTTAATCGCGGGTTCTTATTTAAATGATGTAGATGCCCTAAAAGTATTAGTTTATGAATCAAGTCACAATTTAAATAAATTAATCAATTATGGTGTTAACTTTGACAAAGATGCAAATGGAAATATTCTTTTAACGCGTGAAGGGGGTCACTCTGAACGTAGAATTTTACATGCTGGAGGAGACGCTACTGGTAAAGCAATTGTCGATTCACTCATCCCACTTGTGATGCATAAAGCAAATATTGATATTTTAGAATATTCAATGGTTATTGATTTAATTATTCAAGAAGATCAATGTATCGGTGTAAAGGTTTTAAATGATAATAAAATTAAAGATATAACCGCACCGTTTACAGTATTATGTACGGGTGGAATTGGCGATATTTACAAAAATACCACGAATCCTATCGTCGCAAAAGGTGATGGAATTGCTATAGCACATCGTGCTGGAGCAAAAATTGAAAATATGGAATTTATTCAATTTCACCCAACCGCATTTTTCAATAAAGAAACTGGTCCACGTTTTCTAATTTCAGAAGCGATGCGTGGTGAAGGTGGTACCTTACTTAATGTAGAAGGACATAGGTTCATGCATAAATACCATTTGCTATTAGAGTTAGCTCCACGTGATATTGTGTCACAAAGCATTTATCGTGAAATGTACGATACATGGAGTGATCATGTTTATTTAGATGTCAGACATTTAGATCCAAACTTTTTACAAAATCGTTTCCCAACGATTTATAATCGTTGTTTAGAAAACGGTATTGATATCACAAAAGATTTAATTCCTGTATCACCTGTTGAACACTTTAGTTGTGGTGGAATTGTTGTTGACTTAAAGGGTGAGACTACTATTAAAAACCTATTTGCGAGTGGTGAATGTGCGGATAGTGGCGTTCATGGTGCTAATCGTTTAGCTAGTAACTCTTTACTTGAATGTACCGTTTGGGGTAGAAGAATAGCTAAATATATTAATGAATTGGATACTGTATTAGATAGATCAAGTATTGTTGAAGAAGAAGTAACCATTTCTAATTATACTTATCGTGATATTAGACTTCAAATTAAGGATATTATGGAACGGTATGTCGGTATTGTTCGAACTGAGAAAAACTTAATAAGTGCCAAAGAGGTAATTAGTAAGATTTTAAATGATCTAAAGAAAGATCGAAAAAGTTGTATGGCTTATTTTGAATTATTAAATATGGCAACCGTTTCAATGATTATCATTGAAAGTGCACTTAATCGTAAAGAAAGTGTTGGTTGTCATTATCGAATTGACTAGAGGTGTAATATGAAAGAAATTATTATCGAAAATTTTATTAAACAAGCTTTGCTTGAAGATATGCCTTATGGTGATATCACAACTGATAATTTAATTGAAGATCATCATAAAAGCATCGGTTACTTTTTAGCGAAAGAGTCTGGAGTTATTGCTGGACTAGAAATCGCAAAAAAAGTCTTTTTAACAATTGATCCTACAATTGCTTTTAGAGATCAATTTAAAGATGGTCAAAAAGTAAATAAAGGTGATATCATCACTATTATTGAAGGAAAAACAAAAACAATTTTAAGAGGCGAAAGATTATCACTTAATATTATGCAAAGAATGTCAGGCATAGCGACTTTAACTTCACAATTTGTGGAAGAGGTAAAGGATTACGATACTAGAATCGTTGATACTCGTAAAACTACACCAAATTTCCGCTTTTTCGAAAAAGAAGCTGTGAGATTTGGTGGCGGACATAACCATCGTTTTAATTTATCCGATGCAGTTATGTTAAAAGATAATCATATAGAAGCAGCTGGTGGAATTAAGAAAGCAGTTGAAAAAATTCGTAAATCAGTTACACATACGACAAAAATTGAAGTAGAAGTTGAAAATTTAACGATGTTAAATGAAGCAATTGAGGCAAAAGTGGACATAATAATGTTAGATAATATGCCACTTGAATTAATGCAAGAAGCAGTTAAAATCAATAATAAACGCATTATTTTAGAAGCATCAGGCAATATGACTTTAAATCGTGTTAAAGATGTAGCGAAAACTGGTGTGGATATAATAAGTGTTGGTGCATTAACTCATTCTTACAAATCACTTGATATTAGTTTAAGATTTAAAATTTAGTTGGTGATCATATGATAATTCTTTATGGTGGTAGTTTTAATCCACCAACAATAGCACACTTTGAAATCGCAAAGTATTTAATTTCTAAATATAAGCCTTTAAAATTTGTTTTTGTTCCTGTGGGTAGTTATTATAATAAACCTAATGTAGCAAATTTCAATGATCGTAAAAATATGCTTGAAATTATTGCCAAGAAGTTAGATCATTCGATTGTAACTGATTTTGAGGATACGATGCGACCTTTTAAAGGTACGATTTCCACATTAGATTATTATAAGTCACAAAATCCAAGTCAAGAACTTTATTTTGTCTTAGGTGCTGATAATTTAATGACATTAGATCAATGGATTAGAATTGAAGAAATGCTTAAAAAATATTATTTTATTATTCTAAATCGGAATCAAATAGATGTAAAAAACTTAATTCATACAAATTATTTGTTAAAAAACTATCAAAATAAATTTATTATTGAAGAAAATCTACCAAATATCAATATTTCAGCTACAATGTATCGTAACTCAATTTGTGATGATGTCGTTTTAAAAGAAATAAACGACTATATATACAGTCACAAATTATTTAATAGAGGTGTTTTATGAAAGATAATCAATTTGTTAAAGTTGCTACCGTTTCACCTAAAATTGAAGTTGGGAATCCCATGTTTAATATTAAACAAATATTAAACGAAGTAGATCATTTAATAGAAAAAAAGCCACACTTTATTTTGTTTCCAGAATTATCTGTAACTGGTTATACTTGTCAGGATTTATTTTTACAGAAATATTTAATTGAAGGGAATTATAACGCAATTAATTACTTCTTAAAACATAACAATTATCAAGGGATTGTAATATTAGGTGCAATATATTCATTTAGAAATAATTTATTTAATTGCGCTTATGTTATTCAAGGAAATAATATTTTAGGAATAGTACCAAAAATGTATATCCCTAATTATTCAGAATTTTATGAAAAAAGACATTTTCTTTCAGGTATTTCATTAAATGATAAAAATTATTTTGTTGATGATTTTAATACTTATTTTGGAGCTTTAATTTTCCAAGAAAGTAGTAAAAAAGTGACTTTCGGAATTGAAATTTGTGAAGACATGTGGGCACCAATTGCTCCTAGTTCTTTTTTATCAATTAATGGTGCGGAAATTGTTTTTAATCTATCAGCTAGTAATGAAGTTTATGATAAAGATGAAGTGAGACGTTACACGACACAAAGTGTTTCTCGTAGAAATCATATCGCTTATGTTTATGTTTCTAGTAGTCGTTATGAATCAACACAAGACACAGTCTTCTCTAATCATAGTTTAATTGTTCAAAATGGAGAAATATTGTCTGAATCAGCGTTGTTTTCAAAAGAAGCAACAGTTTTAGTAGATGATATTGACTTAAACTTATTAAAATTTTTAAGACGTAAAAACAGTTCTTTAAAAGACTCGTTTCAACTTTATAATAAAGAATATCAGATTATTAAGACAAATTGTAAATTTGATGACTCTGATTTCGAGTTTTGTAAAAAAATAAATAAAACACCTTTTGTACCTACGAAAAATCTTGAACAAAGTTTTAAAAAAATGATCAATATTCAAGTAGCTGCTTTAGCGAAAAGAATGGAACACGTACAAGCAAAAACTATTGTCTTAGGAATCTCTGGTGGATTAGACTCTACGCTCGCTCTATTAATTGCCTATAAAACCTTTTTATATTTAGGAAAAGATATATTGGATATTTTACCTGTCACCATGCCGGGATTTGGTACGAGTGACCGAACTTATAAAAACGCTCGTAACTTAGGAAGTTCTCTAGGATTAAATATGATGGAATGTGATATAAAGCCAAGTGTTCTAGCACAATTTCAAGCAATAAATCATGATCCCTTTCTAAAAGACGTGACTTATGAAAATGCCCAAGCGAGAGAGCGAACTAGTATTTTAATGAATTTAGCGAATAAACACCAAGGGTTACAAATTGGTACAGGAAATTTATCAGAACTAGCATTAGGTTGGTGTACATACAATGGCGATCAAATGTCTATGTATAGTATAAATGGCGGTTTACCTAAAACGTTAGTTAAATTTTTGGTTAAAGCTTTTGCTGATTATGAATTCTATGAAAATGAATTATTAAGAACTACTTTATATGACATTTTAGATACACCAATTTCACCAGAACTATTAAGTACTTCGCAAAAAACAGAAGATATTATTGGAAAATATGAAGTAAATGATTTTATCATGTATCGTTTCTTAGAATGTAATGATGATGAAGAACGAATTAACTATTTATTAAATGAAGTCTTTGGTAATGATTTATCAAAAGAAGAGATTGATAAGTATTTAAAAATATTTTTTGAGCGTTTCTTTAGTCAACAATTTAAGCGTTCTACAATGCCTGATGGACCAAAAGTTATTAATATCTCTTTATCACCTAGAAGCGACTGGCGGATGCCAAGTGACGCAAAATACAAATAAACATCATAATCGTACTGATTATTTATCAAGTACGATTTTTTTATTTATTCGTATAACATTCGACAAAAGTATAAATAATGATGAGAAAAATCATCTTTTTAATAACATTTTTAAACTTTATGGTTAAAAAAAATGTAAGAAAATAGGTGAAATAAAAAAAAGTCAATTTTTTCCAATATAATAGGAATATATGAATAAAGAATGGTGAGATTATGAGAAAAATAATATTTGTATTTGTAGTCATGTTATGTTTATTTTATTTTAAACCAATAATCAGTTCAGCTAATGAATGTGTTCCTGATCCCAAACCCCTTATTAACGGTGCTCATGATATCAATTTTGAAATAGATGATCCCAAACCCACTTGGTTAGAAGGAATCAGTGCAATAGATAGTTGTGGTAATGAAGTAGTAGTTAAAGTAGACGATGAGGATGTTAATATATTTGCAGTAGGAGTTTATTATATACATTATACAGCAAAAGGAAATACCATTACATTTAATGTACGTGTTTTTGAAGATATTACTAAACCAGTTATTACAGGGGCTGAAAGTTTCTCAATAGAAGTTAATTCGACTATTGTTGATTATCTAAGAAATGTTGAAGTGACAGATAATAAGGATACTGAAATAGAAGGTAAACTAGAGATTGATTCTACAAAAGTAGATCTTACAAAAGTAGGTAAATATCAGTTAGAATATAAAGCTATAGACTATAAAGGTAATACTGAAATAGTTGCAGTGGATGTATTAGTAGTAGATACTACATTTCCTATTTTAGAAAATGTAAATCATTTAGAGTTAGAAGTAAATCAAAATATGAATGGTTATGACTGGTGGTCCGGAATAAATACAGGTGATAATAGTAATTTATTTCGAAATGTAATCGATTTTCGTAATTTTGATATCAAAAATATTGGTATTTATAGTTTGACTTATAAAGTTATTGATGATGTAGGGAATACTACTGAAAAAACAATTCAAGTCAGTGTTGTTGATAAAATAAAGCCAGAACTGGTTTTAAATCAAGAAATAAAAATTAAAATGGGTGATGTACAGATTGATTGGTTAAACGGAATTGATATTCTCGATAATTATGAAAATATTCCTCTATCAAAAATATTTTGTGATACATCTAGGGTTAATTTAGAAGTACCAGGTACATATAAAATTTTCTATTTTGTTTCTGATTCTAGTGGTAATTATTATACACTAGACAAAGATGTGATTGTTTATGATGATGATTTTCCAGCATTCCATAACGTACTTTCCTTTAATATTTTTGTGAATACAGAACAAGTTGATTATAAACACAACATTACAGTGTCTGATCCAACAGATGGTGATATTACAGATCAAATGATTATTTACGATAAAAATGTTAATTTATCTAAAGTAGGAATGTATAAATTATTCTATATGGTTACTGATAGAAGTGGAAACAGAACGATAGAAACGGTAAATGTGAATGTATACGATAATGAAGGTCCAGTGATTAACGGAACAAAAGATTTACTCATTGAAGTTCATACGACTGATTTTGATTTTTTAAATGGTGTATCTGCAAATGATAACATTGATGGAGATCTTGATGTGGAAGTTGATTTTTCAAGTGTTAAATTTAATGAACTTGGGAATTATTCTATTAAGTATACAGCCATAGATAGTAACAACAATAAAACTGAAGTAATCGTCAATGTATCAGTTGTTGATACAACTAAGCCAGTACTAGAAGGATATCAAGATATAACTGTTTTAGTTGGAACTAACATCAATCTATTAGAACATATTAAAGCAATCGATAACTTTGACGGCGATATAACCAGTAACATTGAATTAATTGGTACTTATGACATCAATAAAGCGGGAGAATACCAAGTAAAGATTGAAATTGAAGATTATAGTGGCAATTATGCAAGTGCTTATTTTAAATTAATTGTAAAAGAAGAACATATTATTAAGGGGGTAGACCAAAATACAATGTATTATATCATAGCAGGTGTAGGGGCAACGATCTTAGTCTTTGGTTTTATTAGTGTCATTTCAAGAAAGAGAAGTAGAATTATTAGATCTCGGAGATAATGCAAAAAATCTAGTCTTTTGACTAGATTTTTTAATGATGACGATATAAATTTTCTATTTAAATTTTTTACTTTTTAATAATTTATAATTATTAATTAAGTTAATTTCATATGTGTTTTGATACTCTTTAGGTTGATAATACTCTGTGTTTTTTAGTATATCTGGTAAATAGTGATACATATATTTGTTAGGGTCATCTGGGCTGTACTTAATAGGTGGATTAATTGGACTTGATTTGATAAACTCTGGTATCTCACCAACTTTACCATTTTCTATATCATCTATTGCTTTATCTAGAGCGATATGACCTGATCTTGATTTAGGTGATAGGGCAAGTTCAATAACAGCATTTCCTAAAGGAATACGTGCTTCAGGAAACCCAACTTGTCTTGCAGCATCAATTGCGGACATAGTGTGAACACAAGCGTTAGGATTCGCTAATCCGATATCTTCAAAAGCAATGATTGAAAGACGCCTACAAATGCTATCCATATCACCTGCAAGAATAAGTCTTGCCAAATAATGAAGTGCGGCATTCACGTCGCTACCTCTAATTGATTTCTGAAAAGCACTTAATGTATCATAATATCCATCTGAATCTTTATCAATTGTGAATGAACCTTTAATTAATAAATTGTCAAGATTACTTATAGTGATCAAGTTATCATTTGCAGATAAAATTGATAATTCTAATAAATTTAAAGCGTTTCGTAAATCACCGTTTGCTATCGTTGAGATTTTCTCTATGACTTCATCATCAATCTGATAGTAATTTGCACTATTGTTATTTATTTCAGTATCACTCACTTTGATTAATTCCAATCGTTCTTTAATATCTTCTTTTTCTAAAGGTTTTAATTCTAATATATGACACCTAGAACGAATAGCTGGATTAACACTATAATATGGATTATTAGTAGTTAATCCAATGATATAACAAGTACCATTTTCAAGATAGGGTAGTAATACATCCTGATTATCTTTTTTTAATCGATGTATTTCATCAATTATGATAATATAATCAGTCGATAATTTTGCTGTATCAATGATTCCAGTTAGTCTTGCCTTATTATCAGTTGATGCATTAAATTCCGCAAAAGGGATGTTTAAGGAATTCGCAATGATTTTAGCAATTGTCGTTTTACCACATCCAGGTGGACCAAATAAGATAAACGAAAAAATCTGTTTATGATCAATTAAATTATTTATTAGTTTACCAACACCGATGATATGTTTTTGTCCTACTACATCACTTATTGTTTTTGGTCTTAATCTATATGCTAATGGCTCCATTAAATCCACCTCTATTATAAAAAACTGTTGATTTTCAACAGTTAACATCAATTCTAATTTTTTATTTTATTATACCATGTATATTTAAGGTTATAAAGAATTTATGTTTTTAAAAAGCGCTTTATGTAAAAAAGTAGGTCTTTAAAATATAAAAAAAAGTAATTGTATGTTATAATAGATTAGATATAAACTAATAAAGGTGATAAAGATGGCAAAAAAAGTTATTTTAGGACTTAGTGGTGGTGTAGATTCATCAGTGGCGGCGTATCTATTATTAGAGCAAGGTTATGATGTTGAAGCAGTGTTTATGCGTAATTGGGATTCAGCAGTCAATAATGACTTCTTAGGTAATCCAACCGCATACGACCCTATTTGTCCTCAAGAAATAGATTATGAAGATGCATTGAAAGTTGCAGATAAATTAGGAATTAAAATTCATAAAGTGAATTTTGTGAAAGAATATTGGGATAACGTGTTTACCTACTTTTTAGATGAATATAAAAAGGGTAGAACTCCAAATCCAGATATTATGTGTAATAAAGAAGTTAAATTCAAATCATTTTTAGATTATGCAATGACTCTAAATTGTGATTATATTGCGATGGGTCATTATGCGAGAGTGGAACATTTTGAAAATGAATCAGTAATGCTTCGCGGAATTGATAATAATAAAGACCAAACCTATTTTTTGTGTCAATTAAATCAATTGCAACTAAAAAAAACATTATTTCCAATCGGACATTTAACTAAACCAGAAGTAAGAGAAATTGCGAAAAAATTAGATTTAGCAACAGCAACTAAGAAAGACTCAACTGGTGTTTGTTTCATTGGTGAAAGAAACTTTACTCAGTTTCTACAAAACTATTTACCAGCTCAAATTGGTAAAATGACAACATTAGATGGTAAAGTAATAGGTGAACATATTGGTTTAATGTATTATACAATTGGACAAAGAAAAGGTCTAAATATAGGCGGAGCTGGTGAAGCTTGGTTTGTTGTAGGCAAAAATCTAGATGAAAATATCTTAATTGTTGAACAAGGTTTTGATCATATCTATGCTTATTCAGATTCTTGTATTGTGACTGATATGAATTGGATTGGTTTAGAAAAATTTACAGGAGAATTAAAATGTACTGCTAAATTTAGATATCGTCAACCTGATGTGTCTGTAACAATTAAATGGGGTAAAGATAATACTCTATTTGTTAAATTCGATGATTTAGTTCGGGCGGTTACACCTGGACAAGCTGCAGTTTTTTATAAAGGTGAAGTGTGCTTGGGTGGCGGTTTTATTGATAGTGCTTATTATCAAGGCGAAAAACGTCATTACTAAAACTAGTAGGTGTTAGGATGCGAAATTCAATAACCGGATGGTTTAAAAGAGAAATATTCTTTAATAATGATAATAGCTATTTAATTGGCAAAATTCAAGTTCTTAAAAGTAATATGGAAGTTCAAGTTATTAAAGAAAATACAATTGAAGGTTTAGTCACTGTTGTTGGTTATATGCCCAAACTTTTAAAAGATGAAACCTATCATTTTTATGGTGATTTTGTTAAAAGTAACTATGGACCACAATTTTTGGTTGAAAGTTATGAAGCTGAAGAAAAGAAAGATCATAAGAGTTTAATTGAATTTTTATCGAGTGATTTATTTAAAGGAATCGGTAAATCAACTGCGAAAAAAATCGTTGATAGCTTAGGTGTCGATGCGATTGATAAAATATTAAAAGATCAAGATGTATTAACTGAAATTGGTATTAAACCCAATACCGTTAGTATGATTTATGAAGTATTATTGATCAATTATGAATCCGAAAAAATAATCCGTTTTTTATTAAAAAATGGTTTTGGGAGTAAGTTATCACGTAAAATTTTTAAATTATATAAACAAAATACGATAAACTATTTAAATGAAAATCCTTATCGTTTAATTAATGATATTGAAGGTATTGGTTTTAAAAAAGCTGATGCCTTTGCTTTTAGCCTAAATTATGACTTAAAGAGTCCATACAGGATTCAAGCTGCGATAAAATATACATTTGAAGAATTTTGTTTTAATGAAGGTTTTACTTATATATTATTAGAACAATTAATGAATCAAGCTAATGCCTTTTTAAATGAAAATAATATAACACTAACTGACGAAGAAATTCAAAAAAATATCGATCTTTTAGTAAATACTAAAAATATTATTAAAGAAAATGACAAATATTATTTACCTAATTTACACAATGCGGAAAATTCAATTGCTGGTAGGATTAACGCGCTTATATTTAATGACGAAGAAGGAAAAATAGAAGTTGAAAATATAAGTGAGATCATTAAAACAACCGAGGAAGAAGCAAAAATAAATTATACAGATAAACAAAGACAAGCGATAGAAGCTGCTTTACTTAATAAAGTGCTTATCTTAACTGGTGGACCAGGAACTGGTAAAACAACTGTAGTTAATGGGATAATAAAAGCATATATCAAGCTAAATGAGTTATCTAAAGGACAAGTTGCATCAAACATTGCACTTGTTGCACCAACAGGACGTGCAGCAAAACGTTTAAAAGAAACGACAGGTTGTGACGCTTCAACCATTCATCGTATGCTGGGTTATCAAGTGACAGGCAATTTTTCATATGATGAACGAAATAAATTAGAACAGAAATTGTTTATCTGTGATGAAAGTTCAATGGTTGATGTCACGTTATGTGCAAATTTTTTAAAAGCAATTAAAAATGATGCTAAAGTCATTTTCGTTGGTGATGAAAATCAGTTACCATCAGTTGGACCAGGCGAAGTATTAAAAGATTTGATTGCTTCAAATTGTGTTACAACCATAAAATTAGATAAAATACATCGTCAAAGTGGTGATTCATCCATTATTACACTTGCACATGAAATAAATGAACAAATCGTTTCTTCTGATTTATTAATTAAACAAAAAGATCGGAATTTTATTTGTTGTAATAATGATAAAATTTTAGATCATTTAGAGTTTATCTTTAATAACGCTATAACGAAAGGTTTTTCAATTGATGGTATGCAAGTATTAGCACCGATGTATAAAGGCACAGTTGGGATTGATAATATAAATAATCGATTACAATCTTGTATTAATCCAAAAAGTGACGATAAAAAAGAAATAACGCATTTTAATAGAATTTTTAGAGTTGGAGATAAAGTCATCCAATTAGTTAATAAACCTGATCAAAATGTCATGAATGGTGATATTGGTTATATCAAACACATCTTTTTAGAAAAAGAAAGTGATGATGATACGAAATTAATCGTTGATTTTGATGGTAATGAAGTTAAATATCAAGAACCAGACTTATTTGAAATAGCATTAGCTTATTGTATTTCCATTCATAAATCACAAGGTAGTGAGTTTGAAATAGTAGTTTTAGTATTATCAAAAAGTTATAGTATCATGTTAAGAAAAAAATTGATTTATACTGCAGTTACCCGTGCTAAAAAATTTTTAATATTACTTGGTGATGTTGATGCTTTTGGTATTGCGGTAAATAATACACGTGAAACTGTCCGTCAAACTACTTTAAAAGAAAAATTATTAGCATTAATAAAAACAAAAGAAGTAGTTATAGATGAGTTTAAATTTAATTATGTTAAAATGGAAAAATTTTCGCCTTATGATTTTATGGAATAGAAGAAGAATAATAATGTGCATAAGCACAAGGTCTCTCTAAATGAGGTGATTAATATATGAGAGCTATGAGATATATTATGCTAGGTGTAGTAGGCGTAATGGCTTATCAAATGATTTCTGACAATCAAAATATGCTATCAAGAGATATGCGCAAAATGATGAAACATAATAAAGTAATGAAATTAGTTAGAGAGATCTTTTAATGAATTAACTGTATCAATACATTGTATTGATACAGTTTTTTTATTTTTTAAACTAACCACTTATATATCATGAATTTTTAATAGTTATTAAAATGTTAGTTTTATATACAGTTTATGAGCATTTCATTCACGCTAAAAATAATTTAATAATATAATGATATTGTAAATAATCAATAATGATTATCAATTAGGTGCATATCACTTGATGAAAAATATGGGATATTAGATAATAATATTAAGGCAACATGAATTTGGTGCAAACTATTATTAAGGAGGTTTAAAAAGATGTTAATCAAAAAATTTGATCCATTAAAAAAGAAAATGTTACAAATAATTGATGTATATGGAAATATTGTCGATGAATCTTTAGTACCAAAAATCGATGATGAAACATTACTTAAAATGTATAAAACCATGCTTTTAGGTCGAATTGCTGATACGAAAGCAGTTCAATTTCAACGTCAAGGTAGAATGTTAACATTTGTAGTAAATAAAGGTCAGGAAGCTTCACAAGTGGGAACTGCTGCAGCTTTAGAAAAAAAAGACTGGTTAGTTCCAGCATTTCGTGAATTTAGTGCATTATTATATCGAGGTGCACCACTTGAACAATTATATTTGTATTGGTATGGTAATGAACTAGGAAGTAAATATGCTGAAGATGTAAAAATCTTACCTATTAACGTACCCATTGGTTCACAATTCAATCATGCAAATGGTATTGGTATGGCAAGTAATATTTTGAATAAAAATGAAGTCGTTCTAACTTATATCGGTGATGGTGGAACTTCACATGGTGAATTTCATGAAGGTTTAAATTTTGCTGCTGTATTTAATACACCTGTGGTATTTATTATTCAAAATAATCACTACGCGATTTCTGTACCAAGAAATAAACAAACTAAATCAGAAACATTAGCGCAAAAAGCAATTGCCTATGGAATGCCTGGTATTCAAGTTGATGGAAATGATATTTTAGCGGTTTATGCGGCAACGAAAGAAGCTGTTGACCGAGCTAGAAATGGTGAAGGTCCAACCTTAATTGAATTAGTAACTTATCGATTAGGCCCTCATACAACCAGTGATGATCCAACCATTTATCGTGAAAATAAAGAAGTCGAAGAATGGGAAAAGAAAGAACCATTAATAAGATTTAAAAAATATTTAGTAGATATTGGTTTGTGGAGTGAAGAACAAGAAGGTAAAGAAATCGAAGAAATCACAAATTATGTTAATGAGACATTTAAAAAAGTTGAAAACTCAGGTTTAGTACCTTTAGAAGATATTTTCAAATATCAATATGCTGAAATGCCACCACATTTGGTGGAACAATATGAAGAATATAAACAATATCTAGAGGAGGTGAACGAATAATGGCAACTATTTCACTTATTCAAGCAGTTAATCAAGCGCTTGAACAACAAATGGAAAAAGACCCAACAGTTGTAGTATTTGGGGAAGACGTAGGTTTTGAAGGCGGAGTATTTAGAGCGACAGCTGGCTTACAAAAAAAATTCGGTGAAATGAGGTGTTTTGATACACCCATTGCTGAAGCTGGTATAATTGGAGCTGCACTTGGAATGGCAATAAATGGATTGAAACCAGTAGCTGAAATTCAATTCTCTGGATTCATGCTTCCGGGGTATAACCAAATCGTTGCGCACATAGCTAGAATGCGTAATCGATCAAGGGGACGGTATACTGCTCCACTTGTGATCAGAATGCCTTATGGTGGTGGTATTAGAGCCCTAGAACATCACTCTGAGAGTCAAGAAACATTATTTGCTCATATACCGGGGCTTAAAGTTGTTATTCCTTCAACACCTTACGATGCTAAAGGCTTACTAACTGCGGCAATTCAAGATCCAGACCCTGTTATATTCATGGAGCCAAAACGGATTTACCGTGCATTTAAACAAGAGGTACCTGATGAAGAATATATTGTGCCAATCGGAAAAGCTAAAATAGTAAATAATGGTACTGATATTACAGTGGTCGCTTGGGGTGCAATGGTAAGAGAAGTGCAAAAAGCAATGAAGACTTTAGAAGGAGAAGGTATTAGTGTTGAACTAATTGATTTAAGAACTATTTCACCAATAGATCAAGAAACGATTGTTGAATCAGTAAAGAAAACAGGAAGATTCTTAGTTGTTCATGAAGCAGTAAGAGCGTTTGGTCCTGGAGCGGAATTAATCGCGATGATTAATAAACACGCTTTCTTAAGTTTAGAAGCTCCCCCAACTCGTTTAACTGGATTTGACATAATTGTGCCACTTGACAAAGGTGAACATCATTATATCATTGACCCAAAACGAATTGCTTATGAAGTTAAAAAATTAATTCAATATTAATGGAGGCTAAAAATGTATAATTTTAAATTTGCTGATATCGGTGAAGGAATTCATGAAGGAGTCATCCTTAAATGGATGTTTAAAGTTGGTGATTCGATTAAAGATGGCGATACACTCTGTATCGTTGAAACAGATAAAGTAAATGCTGAAATTCCATCTCCAGTTAATGGGAAAATTGCTGAACTGCTTTTTAAGGTTGGCGATACGATTCATGTCGGCGATGTAATTGTTAAAATAGATGATGGAAGTGGAACTGCTGAAAAGAAAACAACAGGCGATGTTTCAATGTTATCCGATAACACTAACGAAAGTGTTTCGGAAAATGATGGAGAATCAGCTGGTGTTATAGGCGAAATTAAAGTTTCTTCAGAAGTAATCGAAAGTAGTACTGAAGGAACAATAAATCAAAAAACAACAAATAAAGAAAAAGCTTTAGCAACTCCTGTTGCTCGTAAATTAGCAAAAGACTTAGGTGTAGATATCAATACAATTAAGGGATCAGGAATTGTTGGAAGGGTAATGAAAGAAGATATTCTAAAATCAATTGAAGAGAAAATACAAGTAGAAAAAGAACCTGTAATGTCTACAATTAAGGCACCTAAGCTTGATTTTAATGGTGATATCGAAAGAGTTAAAATCTCAAAATTGCGAAAAACAATTGCGCAAAATATGGTACTTTCTAAAACAATCATCCCTCATGTTACTTCAATGGATGAATTTGATGTAACTGAACTCGTTGAATTAAGAAAGAAACATAAGGAAATAGCTGCAGAACAAGGTGTAAACTTAACTTATTTACCATTTATAGTAAAAGCATTAACACTAACGTTAAAAGAACATCGAATTATAAATTCTAGTTTTGATATGGAACAAGAAGAAATAATTTATAAAAACTTTTATAATATTGGTATAGCGGTTGATACAATAGATGGCTTAATTGTTCCTGTAATTAAAAACGCAGATAAGTTAGGCATAATCGAAATCGCAAAAGAAATTCAACAAATTTCAGAACAGGCAAGAAATAGAACAATACCACTAGATAAACTTCAAAATGGAACTTTCACAATCACAAATTATGGTGCAACAGGTTCTTCATATGGCGTTACTGTGATTAGATATCCTGAATCAGCAATTCTCGGTACAGGATTAATTGTAAAAAAACCAGTTGTGATCAATGATGAAATTGTGATCCGTAGTATTATGCCAATCTCAGTTAGTTACGACCATCGAATCATTGATGGAGGAGACGCAGGTCGATTTTTAATGCGATTAAAACAATATTTATCTAACCCCATGCTCCTTCTCTTAAGTTAGGAAGTGATTTATATGAAAGAATTTGATATATTAGTTTTAGGTGGCGGTCCTGGAGGATATGTAGCCGCAATTAAAGCAGCACAAATGGGTGCTAAAACCGCATTAATTGAAAAACGTGATATTGGTGGAGTGTGTTTAAATTGGGGATGTATTCCAACGAAAGCTTTATTAAAAAGTGCAAAAGTATATAAATATATGATCCATTCAGAAGATTACGGTATTGACATTGACAACAAAGATTCAATAAAAATTAATTGGAAAAATATGGTGTTCCGTAAAGATAGTGTTGTTAAAAAATTAACTGATGGTGTAAAAACATTATTAGATAAAAATGGTGTTACCACTATTATGGGTTGGGGTACTGTAATTGATAAAAATACTGTAGAAGTGAATGGTGAAAAAATAAAAACAAAAAATTTAATCTTAGCGACAGGTTCATCACCCTTTTTACCGCCTATCAAAGGCTTAAAAGAAGCAATTGATCGGGGATATGCATTAACGAGTGACGCTATATTAAGTGTTGAGAAAATACCTCAAGAACTCGTTATTGTAGGTGGTGGAGTAATTGGTATTGAATTTGCGACTTTATTTTCAACATTAGGTTCAAAAGTAACAATTATAGAAAAAGCAAATGAGATATTATTAAATGTTGATGAAGATATCGTCAAATTAAAAAAACGTATTCTTAAAAAAGCAAATGTAAATATCTTAACTGAAGCAGAATTAGTTGCAATCAACGAAAATAATTTAGAAATTAGTATAAACAATCAAAAACAAACAATAAATGCAGATATTGTATTAGTTTCAATCGGTCGTAAAGCAAATATAAAAGGTCTTGAACCTTTAAATCTAACTACTGATCGTGCTGGTGTCGTAACAAATGAAAAATTAGAAACGAATGTATTAGGTGTTTATGCTATAGGTGATTTAAACGGTAAATATATGTTAGCACACGTTGCTTCAGCTGAAGGCATCGTCGCCGTTGAAAATATTATGGGTAAAAATTCTAAAATTAATTACGATAGAGTCCCATCATGTATCTATAGTTTCCCTGAAATCGGTTTTGTTGGTTTAACTGAAAAGCAAGCTAAAGAAAAAGGTCATGATGTTGTGACGAGTACATTCCCTCTTACTGCTAATGGTAAAGCTTTAGCAGAAGGAGAGTCTGAAGGTTTCATCAAAATCGTGGCTGATAAAAAATATGGTGAAGTTTTAGGTGTACATATTATCGCTGTAAATGCGACAGATATGATCAGTGAAGCTGTAGTTACACTAGAACTTGAAGGTACTGCTTATGAACTTGCAAAAGCCATCCATCCTCATCCAACCTTATCAGAAATAGTTATGGAAGCAGCACATGGTATTATTGATAAACCCATTCATATACTTAAATAATATATTTATTTAAATTCAAATTAAATAAAAAATAGAGGTTTAACTTTTGTTAATCCTCTATTTTTTTATCTTTTTAATAGAATATGCAATTAATTAAATCATCTAATGTTATTTTAAAGAAGTAATCACCCACATCAATTGTACTTAAAACTTTCCTTAGTGATTGTTCTTCGAATTTATTATCTTCAATAAGTTTTTCTAATTTACTTACTTCTTCTTTACCAAAAAAGTCACCAAATATTTTTATATTTTCGATTATTCCATCTTCAACTATGAGACGAATATCTAAATTTCCACCTTCATAACGTTTACTTTTTTGAAGATCAAATTTAGGTGATTCACCATAATTCCAATCCCATCCATCGTATTTTACTTCTTTTAAGCCATTAATTTTTTTCAAGTCAGATTCTGTTAATTTATATTCTTTACTGCTTATATCGTCAGTACCTAAAATTGATTTAAGTAATTTTTCTTGAAACGCCACAATTGTTGTTGGTTCTTTCAAGTAAGGGAGTACATTAGTAACTCTGCTTCTCACTGATTTAATACCTTTAGATTCAATTTTATCTACCTTCACGTTTAATACTCTTGATACAGCTTCTAAATCAGCATTAAAGAGGATTGTGCCATGATGAAACATTTTGTTTCTAAAATAACTTTGGGCATTTCCCGAAAACTTTTTTCCCTCAATTGTGATGTCATTTCGACCTGAGAATTCTGCAGGTACACCAAGTTCATTAAGTATTTTAATGACAGGTTCGGTAAATTTACGGTAATTATTTAAATTATCTTTTAAATTCTTTGTAACAAAAGTGTAATTTAAATTTCCTAGGTCATGGTATACAGCACCACCACCAGAAATACGTCTAACAACATTAATATTGTGTTCGTTAACGTAACTAGAATTAACTTCCTCAATTGTATTTTGGTTTCTTCCTATTATAACTGACGGCCCGTTTTGCCATAGCAATATGAAGTCTTCATCTATTTCCAAAAATTTTAAAACATATTCTTCTAAAGCTAAATTGAATCTAGGATTTGTACTTTTATTTATAATTGTTAACATATAATCTCCTTTCAAACTATTATTATAATTCTAGTCTATCGACTAAAGAAATATTTGTCAATTCATTTGAATTCATTTGAAAATGATGTATTCTATAAAAATAAAATATTATGTGAAAAAGTGTAAATTTTATCTAGGCATTAGCATATTATTATAACAAATAATTCAATTTTAATAAATTACATAAAATTAATTAAATTGTTGTTGACAAGGACATGATGGTAATATATAATTACTTTAAAATTTACTTTAACAAATTAAAGTGTTACAAATAATTCATACATAAATTAATATTTAGTTATGAATTATTAAAAATTTCACACAAAAATTGGTAAACTACTTAAAAGCGGTTTATATTTTTTAATCAACCACTTTATTTTGTTAAAGTGCTAGTTATAGCTTTAAATTTTAAAAAAGTAAACTTTATAATAATTTTATTTAGGGAGGGAAAAACTTGTTAAAATTCATTATTAAACGGTTTATCTCGATGATATTAACTTTGTTAGTCATCTCGGTAGTAACTTTCTTTCTGATGCATACTGCACCAGGTAATCCATTTACAGGAGAGAAAGCACTATCACCAGTAGTAATGGCTGCACTGAAAAAAGAATATGGTCTAGACCAACCAATTATTATTCAATATTTCAATTATTTAAAAGGAATTTTAGTATTTGATTTTGGTATTTCATTTCATAGGGATGGTATTCCAGTAAGTGAAATCATTCAAAAAACTTATGGTCCTTCAGCTATTATTGGAGCTTTAAGTAGTGTTTTCATTCTTTTAGTAGGGATACCTATTGGTGTCATTGCTTCACTAAAGCACAATAAATTTGTTGATAGAATGTCAATGTTTCTCTCAATTATTGGTGTTACCGTTCCTAGCTTTGTATTAGCTACTCTATTTCTATATTATTTTAATACTAAATTAGGGTGGGTACCATCATTTGGTGTAGGTTCATTTAAACATTACATAGGACCTGCATTATGTATATCTGTATTTTCATTAGCATTCGTAACACGTTTAACAAGATCAAGTATGTTAGAAGTATTACAACAGGATTACATAAGAACAGCTAGGGCTAAAGGTCTTAATAATTTTAAAGTATTATTTAAACATGCTTTACGTAATGCCCTGATTCCTGTAGTAACCTACGTTGGTCCGATGATTGCAGGATTATTAACTGGATCTTTTGTAGTTGAAAGAATTTTTGCCATTCCAGGATTAGGACAAAATTTTACTGTAAGTGTAACTAATAGAGATTATACATTAATTATGGGAATGACAATGTTCTACGCTGTATTCCTAGTTGTCGCAATATTCTTAGTTGATATTGTTTACTCTTTAATTGATCCTCGTATAAAGTATGAAAGTTAGAAGGTGAAAATGTGGAAAAATGGGAAATTAATAAGTGGGATAAATTAGATAAAGAGAATACCCTATCAGAAGAATTAAAAAGACCAAGTTTAACATTCTGGGCTGATGCATTTAGAAGATTAAGACAAAACAAATTATCAATGATATCCTTAGTTTTTTTAATTATTTTAACTCTTTGTGTTATTTTAATTCCGAAATTTTGGCCTAGAGATTATGATGATACAATACTTGAATATGCATATATACCTCCAACCTTAGATATTTATGATATTGGAGATAATCAATATATTTATGTAACTAAAGATTATAAAGGAATTCTTGTTTCCAAAAGTGGTGAACTTATTGAGGCACTCGTACCAATTAATAAAGATACTACAATATCTCTTAAGTATACATATAAAATTGATGAAAAATCTATATTAATCAATTATGGTTTAATAAAAGAAGCTACAAGGGAATATAATAAACAAGTTGCAAGAGCTAAAAATGATCCCACAATCGATTTAGTTGAAGCGAAAAGAGTCCTTGATAGTACTCCAAGATATAAACTTATAGTTGATGATGTTGAAGTTACTGGTACTACAAATGTTAAAAATCAATCTTACCTTTTAGGTACAGACTCATTAGGTCGAGATTTCTTTATTCGAATCATTTATGGTGGAAGAATATCATTAATGGTAGCAATCGTTGCTGCTTTAGTTAATTTTGTTATAGGAGTAGCTTACGGAGGTATCTCTGGTTATTTTGGTGGCAGAGTTGACAATATTATGATGAGAATTGTCGATACTATAAGTACTATTCCTCTAATTCTTTATGTTATTGTCTTAATGGTAGTATTAGAACCTAGTTTAGGAACAATTATTATTGCATTAAGTTTAACCTATTGGGTTGGTATGGCCCGAACAGTTAGAGGTCAAGTCCTTAGTTTAAAGGAACAAGAATTTGTTCTAGCTGCTAAAACAATTGGTGCAAGCGTACCTAGAATTTTGTTTAGACATATAATACCAAATGCGATGGGTCCAATTATGGTTTCTCTAACAATGCAAATTCCAGCAGCAATATTTACAGAAGCATTCTTAAGTTTCATTGGATTAGGTGTTATGGAACCGATTCCATCTTGGGGTGCTATAGCTAATGAAGCATATGAAGACTTTTTAGAATATCCATATTTCTTGTTTTATATAGCACTAATAATGAGCTTGACATTATTAGCATTTAACTTACTAGGTGACGGGTTAAGAGATGCATTAGACCCAAGATTACGTAAATAGGGGGAGAAAAAGATGAAGAATAATATATTAGAAGTTAAAAATTTAAAAACGTCCTTTTATACCCACCTAGGGGAAGTTCAAGCAATTAGAGGTATATCATTTACAGTTAGTGATGGTGAAATACTTGGTATAGTAGGTGAGTCTGGTTCTGGAAAAAGTGTAACTGCACTTTCGATTCTTCAATTGTTAATATATCCTGGTAAAATTAAAGAAGGTAATATCTTATTTAATGGAAAAGATTTATTATCATTAAAAGATCATGAAATGCGACACATTCGTGGTAATGAGATTTCTATGATTTTCCAAGATCCAATGACATCACTAAATCCCGTTTATACGATTGGTAATCAAATCGATGAAGTTTTAAAAGTTCATCAAAGCTTAACAAGACTTGAAAGAAAAGAGAGAACAATAGAACTATTAGAATTGGTTGGAATTCCTGATCCAGTTAAAAGAAGAAAATGTTATCCTCATGAATTTTCTGGTGGAATGAGACAACGTGCGATGATTGCGATGGCTCTTGCTTGTGAGCCACAACTACTTATTGCTGATGAACCAACAACTGCTCTAGATGTTACTATTCAAGCTCAAATTTTAAACATCATGAAAAAGATTAATAAAGAAAAAAATAATTCAACTATTTTAATTACACACGATTTAGGTGTAGTTGCTGAAACCTGTGATAGAGTAATTGTTATGTATGGCGGATTAATAATGGAACAAGGAACTATTGAACATATTTTTAAGAATCCCTCTCATCCATATACTTTAGGACTACTAAGATCATTACCTAATATCAAACGTAATAATAAAGAAAAATTAATTCCGATAAAAGGGACTCCACCTGATTTACTATATCCTCCAAAAGGTTGTCCTTTTGCAGCTCGATGTGATAAAGCCATGAACATATGTAATCATCAATTACCAGATTTATTTGAAATTGAAGAAAATCATCGTTCATTATGTTGGCTAAATCATCCTGACTATAAAGCTAGTAGAGAAGAGGTGTAGGTAATGGATGAAAATATATTAGAAGTTAAAAATGTGAAAAAGTATTTCACTAAATCAGAAGGAATATTCGGCGGACGTAAGTTATATGTGAAAGCAGTCGATAATGTCAGTTTTTCAATAAAAAAAGGTGAAACATTTGGTCTTGTAGGAGAATCTGGGTGTGGTAAGTCAACACTAGGACGATCAATTATCAGATTATACGATATAACAGATGGTGAAATATTCTTCAAAGGTCAAAGAATTGCGACTGGATCAATGTTAAATAAAAAAGCAAAAAAACATAAACCAGATAAAATTTTAATGACTAAAATGCAATTAATTTTTCAAGATCCATATGCTTCTTTAAATCCAAGAATGACAGTTGCAGATATCATTTCTGAGCCTTTATTCATTGCAGATCGATTAAGCGGAGAAAAAAGTAGAAGAGTAAAACGAATTGCATTAGTTAAAAATAAATTAAAATTGGATATTTTGGAGTTAAATAAACAACAAAATACAGATGATATAGAAAAAATTAAAAAAATTAAAGATTTAAAACAAAAAGCTCACGATGAAATTAATCGTGTTAGAGCCGAGTTTAATCCTAAAGAACGCGTGAACGAACTATTAAGTACGGTTGGGCTTAATCGTGAACATGCTAGTAGATATCCACATGAATTTTCTGGTGGGCAACGCCAAAGAATTGGGATAGCTCGAGCATTAGCTGTTAATCCAGAATTTATTGTTTGTGATGAACCGATATCTGCATTAGATGTTTCTATTCAAGCCCAAGTAATCAATTTGCTAGAAGAATTACAAGAAAAATTAGGTTTAACTTATTTATTTATTGCTCATGATTTATCAATGGTTAAACATATATCAGATAGAATAGCTGTTATGTACTTAGGTAAAATCGTTGAGGTAGCAAATAGTGATGAACTTTTTGAAAACACATTACATCCTTATACAAAGGCGTTACTATCATCAGTTCCTGTACCTGATATAAATAAAGAAAAATTACATGAAAGACAAGTAATAGAAGGTGAAATACCTAGTCCATTAAATCCACCTTCAGGATGTCGTTTTAGAACACGATGTAAATATGCAACAGAACGTTGCACATTAGAAGAACCATTACTTAAAGAACATGGTGAAGGGCATATAGTCGCGTGTCACCTATTAGATGAGTAGACCACTTACCGAAAGGTAATTCTTATAAATTATTAATAATAAAGGGAGGAAATTTAATGAAAAAGTTATTTATATTATTAACTTTTGTACTTGGAGTATTTGTCCTTACAGCTTGTAAGACAACAACTACAAAGACTACAACTGGAAATACAACTGGAAATACTACTGGCACAACAACTGTCACAACAACAGCTCCTGTTGTAAGTGATGGGTATTTAGTATTTTCCACACTATCAGATCCACAAACTTGGGATCCAAGTCATAATAGTGCTGCTGATGGTGGACATATAATTAATAATATGTTTGAAGGTTTATATAGAGCTACAGCTACAGGTATTGAATTAGCTGGAGCAACTAGTGTTGATGTATCAACTGACTTAAAAACATATACATTCCATTTAAGAGAAAATGCTAAATGGTCAAATGGTGAAGCAGTTACTGCAGGTGATTATAAATATTCATGGTTAAGAGTTATTGACCCTGTTAAACCTTCAGAATACTCATTCATTATGTCTCCATATATCGTTGGTGCTGAAGCATACCTTAAAGGTACTGGAACAGCAGAACAAGTAGGAATTGAAGTTGTTAATGACTTTACTCTTAAAGTAACTTTAATTAATCCAGTTCCATACTTTACTCAATTATTATCATTCTATACTTATCTACCTGTATATAGTGCTGATGGAAGTGCTTTAGCTGCTGGGTGGGAAAAGAGCGGTACAGTTGTAAGTAATGGTCCATTCAAATTTAAAGAATATGCGATTGGTTCTCATATTACAATTGAAAAGAATGATCAATATTGGAATAAAGCTGATGTAAAAATTAAAGGTGTTAGATTTCAAATAATCGGGGAAGAAACTACAGCATTAAACGCTTATAATCAAGGCGATGTACATGTTTTAGATTATGTTCCTCTAAATCAAATTACTGAATTGAATGCTACTAATCCAGACTTTGAAATTCAAGCTCAAATTGGTACTTATTTCTACGTATTTAACATGGATGATGAAACAATTGGTACACCAGCTGGTGCAAACGGAAAGAAAATTCGTCAAGCATTATCAATGGCAATTGATCGTACATCTATCGTTGAAAATGTAACAAGAGGTGGACAAATTCCTGCTACTCAATTCGTTCCTGATACATTATCTTTCTCTGATGGTACTCCATGGACTGTAGATTATGGAATTAAAGCAACTGTACAAAAAGATGCTGCTAAACAATTACTTGCTGAAGCAGGTTATAGTACAGCTGAACAATTAAATAATTTAAGTAGAAAAATTAAATTAGGTTATAACTCAAGTGATGGAAATAATAAGATTGCGGTTGCTCTTCAAGCTATGTGGAAAGAAAACTTAGGATTAAATGTTTCTATTACACAAGAAGACTGGGCAGTATTCCAAGATTCACGTAAATATGGTGATTATTCAATTGCTCGTCATGGTTGGTTAGGAGATTATCCAGATCCAAATACGATGTTAGATTTATTTACATCATATTCAGGTAATAATGATTCACAATGGCGTTGGGAAAATGGTACAGGATTTGAACATGATACAGTATTAAATCCTGGTAATAAAGCATTTGATGATGCTATTGAAGCAGCTATGACTGCAAGTGGTGCAGCTCGTGACAACTTCTTAAAAGAAGCTGAAAGAATTCTTGTTCAAGAAGAAGTCGCAGTATTACCTATTTACCATTACAACCGTCTACAATTAATTAACAGTAGTACTGTTGATGGTGTTGTAAGAACACAAATGGGACATTGGTGGTTTGGTGACGCTGAATTATTTGAATAGATAGTTTACCTCACGGTGGTCGATTGAAGTAACTATATATTATAAAACTCTTATAGTAGGATTTTCTACTATAAGAGTTTTTTTATTTTAATATTTTAATAAAATGCATTCTCGTTTTTTGTGGTTTATAATAGCTAATGTTTACTACATCTGGTGAATGTTGGGTGATTAGTGGAGAGCCATTAAAAAAAGCAGTTACAATAGCAACATGATTTATAACATTTTTCTTATTACGATAAAAAATAAGATCTCCATAGTTTAATTGATTTAGGTTATCTACTTCAATAGCTCGTGGACCAACATCACTTTTTTGAGATCGACTTTTAATCGTATTGTATAAAGAATTTGATAAAACCCAACTGGGTGAATAAGTATGATTTTCTGTATTATACCACCAGGGAGCAATATCATCTTTGACCATTTCTATACCTCCTGCTAATAAGCATTGGGATACGAAATTGGTACAGTCACCACCATCATATTCATAAACTTTAAAATAACGATAATCAGGATTTGGATTTTCGTAATATTTAAATGCATAATTAACAGCTTTCTCGAAAGAATAACTCATATAAACACCTTCCTTTAATCTTTAGTTTATATTATGTCAAAAAAATAATAACGTTATCATATTGATTAGTTTCTTATTATAAGTTAGAATTAATTAAATTCGTATATCCTCGATAATATGGTTCGAGAGTCTCTACCCCAAAACCTTAAAATTTGGGACTATGAATATGGCTTTTTTTGTCATATTCGGAATAGTAGAGCATTCGTACGAATGCTTTTTTTGTTTTAGAAAGGAGAAATGTATGCATTTAGATAAAATCATTGTTCTTGATTACGGTAGTCAATATAACCAACTAATCGCAAGAAGAATTAGAGAATTTGGTGTTTTTAGTGAATTATTATCACATGAAATAAGTGCAACTGAAATTAAGAATATGCCAAATATCAAAGGGATTATTTTAAGCGGAGGCCCTAACAGTGTCTATGAAGAAAATTCATTTGGGATTGATTCAGAAATCCTTAATTTAGGAATTCCAATTTTGGGTATATGTTATGGGATGCAACTTACAGTAGACCGACTTGGCGGTCATATTCAAAAAGCAAATCATCGTGAATATGGTAAGTCACCTATAACATTAGTAGAAGAAAATTCATTACTATTTTCTAATTTGCCTAAGACACAAAATGTTTGGATGTCTCATGGTGATCAAGTCGTTACTTTACCAAGTGGGTTTAAAGTGTTAGCTAGTAGTGAAACTTGTCCTTACGCTGCCGTTAGTAATGAAAAAGAAATGATTTACGCTGTACAATTTCATCCTGAAGTAAGGCACACAGAATATGGAAATCAAATTTTAAATAACTTCGTTTTTAAAATTTGTGAATCAGAAGCCAATTGGAATATGGGAGAGTTTATCGATAAACAAATCGAGGTTATTAGAGAAACAGTCGGCGATAAAAAGGTATTATTAGGTTTAAGTGGTGGAGTTGATTCATCTGTTGCGGCCGTTTTAATTCATAAAGCAATTGGAAATAATTTATTCTGTATCTTTGTCGACCATGGTTTATTAAGAAAAGATGAAGCTAAGCAAGTAATGGAAACTTTTGCGAAAGGTTTTAATATTAATATTATTAAAGTTGATGCAAAAGTACGTTTCTTATCTAAACTAAAAGGTGTAAGTGACCCTGAACTCAAACGCAAAATCATCGGAAATGAATTTGTTTATGTATTTGATGAAGAATCAAAAAAACTAGGTGATTATGACTTTTTAGCACAAGGTACTTTATATACAGATATTGTTGAATCGGGTACTAAAACTGCACAAACAATCAAGTCACATCATAATGTGGGTGGTTTACCTAAAGAAATGAAATTTAAATTAATTGAACCACTAAAAACTTTATTTAAAGATGAAGTAAGAGCATTAGGTGAAAAATTAGGAATACCTCATGAAATTGTTTGGCGTCAACCATTTCCAGGTCCTGGTTTAGGAATTAGAGTAATAGGTGATGTGACTGAAACAAAACTTTATTTGGTAAGAGAATCTGATGCTATCTTGAGAGAAGAAATTATTAAAGCTAAATTAGAAAATGATGTGTGGCAGTATTTTACTGTTTTATCTAATATTCAAACAGTAGGGGTAATGGGTGACCAAAGAACTTACGATTATACAATTGGTATTAGAGCTGTAACTTCAATCGACGGAATGACAGCTGATTGGGCAAGATTACCTTGGGAAGTCTTAGATAAAATATCACGTCGTATTGTTAATGAAGTTAAAGGAATCAATCGTGTCGTCTATGACATTACCTCTAAACCACCAGCAACAATAGAATGGGAATAAGAAAGGAGAAGAAAGATGAGTTTACATGGAAAATTAGTACAAGAAGGATATACATTTGATGATGTTCTATTAATACCTCAAAAATCTGAAGTATTACCATCACAAGTAAATTTATCCACTTTTCTAACAAATAAAATTAAATTACAAATACCTATTTCAAGTAGCGCTATGGATACAGTTACTGAAGCAGAATTAGCAATTGCGTTAGCTAGACTTGGAGGAATAGGTTTTATTCATAAAAATCTTACTATTGAAGAACAAGCTAAATTAGTTAAAAAGGTTAAGTTAAGTGAAAATGGGATGATTACCGATCCAGTCACTTTAACTAAAGAACAAACTTTAGAAGATGCTAATCATTTAATGGGTTATTATCGTATTTCTGGTTTACCTGTTATTAAAGAAGACGGAACCTTAATTGGTATTTTAACTAATCGAGATTTAAAATATCGCGAAGATTTGTCAACACCAGTAATTGATGCGATGACTAAAGAAAATCTAATAACAGCTAAAGAAGGTACGTCTTTAGAAGAAGCAAAAGCTATTTTACTTAAACATCGTATTGAGAAATTACCTATAGTTGATGAATGTTATAAACTAAAAGGCTTAATTACAATAAAAGACATTGATAAAGCGAAAGCATTTCCTAATGCGGCCAAAGATGATTTAGGAAGATTACTTTGCGGTGCAGCTGTAGGTGTTACCGAAGATACATTAGTAAGAGTTAAAGCTCTTGTTGATGCAGGAGTGGATGTCATTACAGTTGATTCAGCTCACGGACACTCACAAGGAGTTATAAATACAGTTAAAATAATAAAAAATAATTATCCTGATTTACAAGTGATTGGTGGTAATATTGTCACAAAAGAAGCAGCGGTCGCATTAATAGAAGCTGGTGCTGATTGTGTGAAGGTTGGTATTGGTCCTGGTTCGATTTGTACAACAAGAGTTGTGGCAGGTATCGGAGTACCACAAATTACTGCTGTTAATGATGTATATGAAGTATGTAAATCACTTCATGTAAGAGTGATTGCTGATGGTGGAATTAAATATAGTGGAGATATCGTTAAAGCAATCGCGGCTGGCGCAGATTTAGTAATGCTTGGTAGTTTACTCGCAGGTACTGAAGAAGCACCAGGTGAAGAAATCATCTATAATGGTCGCAGATATAAAATCTATCAAGGAATGGGCTCTCTTGCAGCGATGAAACGGGGTTCAAGTGACCGTTATTTCCAAGGTGGTAAAAAAGAAGCTAAAAAATTAGTGCCTGAAGGAATTGAAGGTCGTGTTCCATATAAAGGTAAATTAGAAGATGTCATTTATCAACTTTGTGGTGGAATAAGAGCTGGAATGGGGTATTGTGGTACAGGTACAATCGAAGATTTAAAATTAAACGGAAAATTTATTAAAATCACAAATGCCGGTTTAGTTGAATCACATCCTCATGATGTTGAATTAACTGCTGCTGCACCTAATTATTCAAAATAATATTTATATAATAATAAAAACGTAAAGAATTTCTTTTTTACGTTTTTTTTTTAAAATTACCTTCTTTTGGATTGTATAACACTATAAAAGCAATGAAGACTAAAAAAGATAACGATTAAAAGAAGGTGTATTTATGGGTTATTTTATCTTTGTAATTGCTGTTGTCATTTTATTATGGTACATTGCTCAAGAATCCAAACGGAAAGATATAAAACTTAAAAAAATGAATAATAATGAAATTAGAAGAAAATATGAAGATCGAATTGTTAAAAACGAAGCAAATCGTAGAAATAATGAAATCGGAAAAATTTATAGTACAGAATTTGCTGAACAAGATTATTTAGATGATAATTTTAAAAATAAAACGCATGACGATATTGAGCAATTAAATTTTATGTTGCCAAAAGATATTAATACGGTGGGTAAATTACAAGCTACTCAACATAATGAGATGGACCGCATTGATGATGAAAGAGATGACCACTATTATCGAAAAAGTATTCAAAATCCTGAAAAAAGAATGGATGCTGTAGAACAAGTATTAAAAGAAGCCTACAAGGATGAAAAAAGGGCTGATCAAGATTTAGGTGGAAGTATTGATCATGACATTTAAATATAAAGTCCAGCATAAAAACAAATGTTAATAAAGGAAAAGTAGAGTTTCACTATGAATCTCTACTTTTTATATTTTGTTAAGTAAAAGATTAAATAAACATAATGACTTGATGCTGGTAGAGATTATTTGTTTTTACACGCTTTAGAATAAAATTGTATAATCAAAGGTCACAATGCCTGCATAGACTCCAAATGAAATTCATATTTAAATATTGATAAAAACTAGTAGTAAAAAATAATATATGATCGTACATTAAAAATATCATAACATACCAACACAATCTTCAAATGGTTTATCTTGACATATTCCCATTTTTTATTTGAATAAGAATAAAAAGTAAGGTATGTCTATTCAAAGAAGAGTGTGGATACAATAATAAACAAAAAGGTAGGACTTATACAATAACACTAAAAAAAATAGTGTACATGAAGAAACAAGAAACAGAGGAGTTTAAAGAGTTAGCTAAGAAACAATATATGATAGAAGCTAAGAACTCTGAACTCAAAAATAGCCATGGATTTAAAAAGTGTAATTCCAATGGCCTTTTTGGCATGCAGATACAAGCTGCCACAACGATATTTGTGTAAAAGAGACCGCTTATTCAGCAGTCTCGTGGCAGCTACTCTTTTTACTTTTTCTGTGTTCGAATTGAAAACATCTACTAAAAGACTTGGTTTAAGAATATAGTTAAAATGGATCATGATTACTCATTATTTTATCATTTTATTAATATAATTATATAGTGAGTAGATTCGACAATTTTCTACAAAAATTTAAGTGAAAGTAAAGTATAATTGGATGGAAACGCTTACCTTAGGGAGGTAAAAAATGCTTTTTTTAGATGGAAATAGCTTAAATTTAGATGACTTTATCAAAGTAGTGAGGTACAAAGAAAAAGTTGAATTAAGTAAAATTTCACGTCAAAAGGTTAATGATGCCAGGAAAGTTATTGACAAAATTGTGAATGAAGAATTAATCGTTTATGGAGTGAACACTGGTTTTGGTAAACTAGCTAATGTGGTTATTAGTAAAGATGACGTATGTAAATTGCAAGAAAATTTACTTAAGTCACATGCATGTGGTATAGGAGAATTATTTAATGAAGAAGTCGTTCGAGGGATCATGCTTTTAAGGATTAACGCTTTAGCGAAGGGCTTTTCTGGTATTCGGTTAAGTACCATTGAAAAACTAATTACTTTTTTAAATGACAATATTATTCCTTGTATACCTGAAAAAGGATCACTTGGCGCTAGTGGTGACTTAGCACCACTATCACACATGGCCTTAGCCCTTTTAGGTTTAGGCGAAGTTATTTATCAAGGAGAAATAATGAGTGCTGCTATTGCTTTAAAGTTAGCCGGAATTAAACCGGTTGATAAACTTATGGCTAAAGAGGGTTTATCACTCATTAATGGTACTCAAGTTATGACATCAGTTGGAGCGATTACGACATATGATGCTATTCAACTTTCAAAAACTTTAGATATCGCCGGGTCTTTGACGATGGAGGCTCTTTATGGAATTAAAGATGCATTTAATCTAGAAGTGCATCATACTAGACCACATTTAGGGCAAATTGATTGTGCTAAAAACATTTTGAAATTAGTTGAAAATAGTCAGTTTATAACGAAACAAGGTGAAAAACGGGTTCAAGACCCCTATTCTATTCGTTGTATACCACAAGTTCATGGAGCGAGTAAAGACGCACTGATGTATGTTAAAGATAAGATTGAAATAGAAATGAATTCAGCTACTGATAATCCATTAATAATCGGAGATCAGGTTATTTCATGTGGCAATTTTCATGGTCAACCCATGGCACTTAGTTTTGATTATTTGAAAATAGCGATTGCTGAAATGGCCAATATCTCAGAAAGACGGATTGAAAGATTAGTAAATCCGCAATTAAGTGAAGGATTACCAGCATTTTTAGTTTTAAATAAAGGATTAAACTCAGGTTTTATGATTATGCAGTATACTGCTGCTTCGTTGGTGAGTGAAAATAAAGTCATAGCCCACCCTGCTAGTGTTGATTCTATTCCTTCTAGCGCAAACCAAGAAGATCATGTTTCAATGGGAACAATAGCGTCTCGAGGTGCAAGGGATATATTTAACAATGCTCGAATTGTTATCGCAATTGAATTAATGACTAGTTGCCAAGCAATTGATTTAAGAGAAAAAAAACAATTAGGAAATGGAACAATTGAAGCATATCATGTTATTCGCAACTATATTAATTTTATTGACGAAGATGTCATTATGTATCCACTTATTAATCAAATAGAAGAACTCATTAAAAGTGAAATAGTTTTAAAAGCAGTTGAAAATAAAATTGGAATGTTAAATTGAAAGGGTGATAGTATGGATTTAATCAATGAATTGTTTAATGAATTACCTGAATATCCTGAGTTTATTGAGGGAATCAGAAGAGCACCAAAACGAGAGTTTACATTAACAGTACAAGAAACAGAACTTGCTATTAAAAATGCATTAAGATATATACCAGTTAAATGGCATGAATTATTAGCTAAAGAATTTTTAGATGAGTTACAAACACGTGGCAAAATATATGGTTACAGGTTTATACCAAATGAACGAATTTTTGGTAAACCAATTGATGAATATCAAGGGAAAACAATTGAAGGAAAAGCAATTCAAGTTATGATTGATAATAATCTTGACTTGAATATTGCTTTATATCCTTATGAACTAGTAACATACGGCGAAACAGGTAGTGTTGCTCAAAATTGGATGCAATATCATTTAATCAAAAAATATTTGGAAAAAATGACCGACGAACAGACTTTAGTCATTATGTCGGGTCATCCATTAGGGTTATTTAAATCAATGAAGCATTCACCCAGAGTAATTATAACAAATGGATTAATGATAGGTATGTATGACGATTTAAAGAATTTTAATCGTGCTAGTAGTTTAGGGGTAGCATCCTATGGACAAATGACCGCAGGGGGTTATATGTATATTGGTCCTCAAGGAATTGTCCATGGTACTTATAACACATTACTGAATGCAGGTAGATTGAAATTCAATATTCCTGAAGAAGGAAATTTAGCGGGTATTTTATTTGTTTCAAGCGGCTTAGGTGGTATGAGTGGCGCTCAAGGAAAAGCTTGTGAGATTGCATGTGGAGTGAGTATTATTGCAGAGGTTGATTTTTCGCGTATTGAAACACGTTTAAATCAAGGTTGGATTAGTATCATAACCCATGATCCTGAAGATGCGTTTACCAAAGCATTAGAATACAAAAACCGCAAAGAACCCATTACAATTGCTTATCATGGAAATATTGTGGAAATTTTAGAATATGCGATTGATCACAACATTCCTATTGATTTATTAAGTGATCAAACATCCTGTCATAATGCATATGAAGGTGGGTACTGTCCTGTTGGAATCGATTTTATCGAAAGAACAGAATTACTCTATAAAGATAAAAATAAGTTTACTCATTTAGTTGATAAAAGTTTAAAACGTCATTTTAAAACAATCAAAACTTTAACGGAAAGAGGAACCTATTTCTTTGATTACGGTAATAGTTTTATGAAAGCTATTTTCGACGCTGGTGTCAAAGAAATTTGTAAAAATGGAGTAGACCCAATGGATGGCTTTATTTGGCCTAGTTATGTTGAAGATATCATGGGCCCCATCCTTTTTGATTATGGGTATGGACCCTTTAGATGGATTTGTTTAAGTGGTAAAGAGAGTGATTTAGAAAGAACAGATCAAGTAGCAATGGAATGCATTGATTGTGATAGACGTTTCCAAGACCGCGATAATTATAATTGGATTAGAGACGCTAAAAAGCATAATTTAGTGGTCGGAACTAAAGCACGAATTTTATATCAAGACGCAAGTGGTAGATTAAAAATTGCTTTGAAATTGAATGAATTAGTCAGAAATGGTGAAGTGGGTCCGATCATGTTAGGCAGAGATCATCATGATACAGGCGGAACCGATTCGCCTTTTAGAGAAACCGCGAATATTAAAGATGGCTCTAATATAATGTCTGAAATGGCTACACAAGTTTTCGCTGGTAATGCGGCTAGGGGAATGACATTAGTAGCACTTCACAATGGTGGAGGTGTAGGTATTGGTAAAGCTATTAACGGCGGATTTGGGCTTGTTTTAGATGGTAGTAGTCGAGTGGATGAAATTTTAAAAAGTGCAGTTATTTGGGATGTATTAGGGGGAGTCGCAAGACGAGCTTGGGCTCAAAATGAACATGCATTAAAAACTGCAAGTATAAGTAATGATGATAATTGTGAAACAATTATAACATTACCTAATCCGACAAATTCCGACTTAATTAGTCAATTAGTTAGAAATGAATATGTTAAAGGTGGGAAATAATGAAAATTGTTCAATGTGTACCTAATTTTTCTGAAGGTCGTGATTTAGAAAAAGTCGAAAAAATTGTTAGTGTATTTAAGAATATTGATAAAGTTAAACTAGTAAGTTATGAACCAGAGCCGAATTATAATCGTACTGTCGTTACCCTACTTGGGGATCCTGAATTAATCAAGGATGCGGTGATTAAAATGGTAGGTCTAACTACAGAATTAATTGATTTAAATAATCATGTAGGTGAGCATCCAAGGATGGGAGCTACAGATGTTATTCCGTTTATTCCGATTAAAGATATGACAATGGAAGAATGCATAAATTTAGCTAAAGATTTAGGAAAAGAAATAAGTCAAATATATAATATACCCGTCTTTTTATATGAAGAAGCCGCAAATTTAGAATATCGACATGATTTATCTGATATTCGAAAAGGTCAATTTGAAGGTATGAAAGAAAAAATTAAAGATCCACGTTGGAACCCTGATTTTGGTAATCCTGAAATTCATCAGACTGCTGGAGTTACAGCTGTCGGAGCACGAATGCCTTTAGTTGCTTTCAATATTAACTTAGATTCAAGCAACGTTGAAGTAGCTAATAAAATCGCTAAAGCAATTCGATATTCTAACGGTGGTTTTCGTTATATTAAAGCAGGTCCTGCAGAAATAAAAGATAAAGGAATTGTTCAGGTTACGATGAATATTACCAATTATAAGAAAACGAGTATTTATCGAGTGTTTGAAACCGTAAAAATGGAGGCACGAAGATACGGAATTAATGTGTTAGGTAGTGAAATTATTGGTCTAGTTCCACTAGAAGCTCTTGTAGAATCAATGGAATATTATTTAGGTCTAGAAGGATTTAGTGTTAACAAAGTGTTAGAAACGAACCTTATTGAATAGGAGGTTATATGGATTTAATTATTTATAATATTTCTCAATTAGTAACCATGCGTGGTAAAAATGCATTAAGATGTGGAATTGAGATGCAAAAAGTTGAGATTCTTGAGAATGCTTATATAGTGATTAAAAATGGTAAGTTTTTATCAATTGGTATGGGTGAGGGGTATAGTCAATATTTAAATGATGATACAAATTTGTTAAATGGTAAAGGATATTTAGTCACACCGGGTTTAATTGATTCACACACCCATTTAGTTCATTATGGTTCAAGAGAACATGAATTAGAAATGAAATTAAATGGATTTTCTTATATGGATATTTTAAATAAAGGGGGAGGAATCTTATATACAGTTGCTCAAACTAGAGCTGCTTCATTTGATCAACTATATTTAAAGGCGAAAAAAAGTTTAGATGAGATGTTACGATTAGGTATTACTTGTGTTGAGGCCAAAAGTGGCTATGGTTTGAATTTAGAAACAGAAATTAAACAACTTGAAGTCGCCAAGAAGTTAAATGAATATCATCCGATTATGATTAAGAGTACATTTTTAGGTGCACACGCTATTCCATTTGAATACAAGGAAAAAAAGGATCTTTATATAGAAGAAGTTCTAAAGATGCTTGAAGTAATTAAAGAAAAAGATTTAGCTGAATATTGTGATGTGTTTTGTCAAGATGGGATATTTGATAGAGAAGAAAGTAAAAGGATATTAATAAGAGCGAAGGAATTAGGGTTTAAATTAAAAATTCATGCTGATGAAATGTCTAGTGGTGGAAGTCATTTAGCTTGTGAACTAACGTGTGTTTCAGCGGATCATTTAATGACTTCAACATTAAATGATATAAAAAATTTAGCGAATCATAAAGTAATTACTAATTTATTACCCGCAACAACATTTAATTTGAATAAGGATTATGCATTGGCTAGATTAATGATTGATAATAATTGCGGTGTCGCATTATCATCTGATTATAATCCAGGAAGTTGTCCTTCTTTAAATCTTCAATTTGTGATGTATTTAGCTACTAATAAAATGAAGATGTTACCCATAGAGGTAATGACAGCAGTTACAATGAATGGTGCCTGTTCAATAAATTTAGAAAATGAAAAAGGGTCAATCGATATTGGTAAAGACGCTGATTTTGTTATATTTGATGCACCAAATTTAAATTATATAATGTATCATTTTGGTATAAATCATGTTAAAGATGTTTATATCAAAGGTAAATGTGTTGTAAGTGACCAAAAAATTTGTTACTGAGGTGAATATATGAGTTTAAAAGATTTAACTATTTTAGAATTCTTAAATGAAGTTGACTCCAAAAGTCCTGCTCCTGGTGGTGGAAGTGTTTCAGCTTTAACAGCAACTCTGGGTGTTGCATTAACAAGAATGGTAGGCCATCTAACATTAAATCGTAAAGGATTTTTTGAATTATCTGATTCTTTACAAAATGAATACAAATATCATTTTAATTTATTATGTATTATTAAAGAAAAGTTACTCGTTTTAATGGATGAAGATACTAACGCCTTTAATAAATATTTGTCAGCAACAAAATTACCTAAAAACAACGATGAAGAAATAAGCGTTCGTAAAGAAGCAATCGATCTTGCGACTATAGAAACAATACAAGTTCCATTAGAAGTTGCTAATTTATCGTACAAAGCACTTGAAGTGATAGAAAAGATGGTTAATTATGGTAATAAAAATGCGATATCAGATATTGGCGTTGGTGTTATACTCATATATGCTGGAATCGAAGGCGCAATTTTAAATGTGAAGATCAATTTAAGTGGGTTACAAGCTGAACAAAGTGCTCATTTCAAAAAAGAATGTCAAGATTTAATTAACCGCAGCAGAAAAATTAAAGATGAAATGATGCTAATAGTAAATGATTTTATAAATTTGTAAAATCTTCTTTAATTTTTTAATAAAATGAATTATAATTGAAATATAATATGGGAAAGGAATTGTAATATGAGAAGATTAAGTCTATTAACTGCACTACTAATTGTAGTGATATTGTCTGGTTGTCAAAAAAGTACAACAGAGGCAACAACTACAAAACCAGAGTTAACTGTAAATGAGGTATGGGAGGGAGTAAAAAGTAATTATCAAGATGCAAACAGCATTTTAGTAGATGAATATTCAAAATTAAGTTTTAAAACGAATGGTACATTATTAAATTTTGAGTTAACTGGAAAATATGAATCTACAAAAGATCCTTTAGTTCATAAATTAAACAACCTTTTGGATTTTGATAATATAGACCCAATGGATATGTATATGTATATAGTTAAAGAAGGTAATAATTATTTCAGTTATAGTTCACTAAACAACAGTAGTTTTGAGAAGGAACCAATTAGTGAAACGGAAATGAATGAAGAATTAGAAAATGTAATACTAGATTTTACTATTGATGTAATGCCAACTAATATTACAAACACAAATAAATATACAACAAATGGTGTAAACTATGTTGAGTATACTAACGTGTTTAAATTAAGTGATGTTGCTACAAAATATCAAGATATGTTTGAAGTGGATATTATTTTATATTATGGTGACTATGATCTTGACTTAATTAAAGGTATTGAAATAGAAGAAAAAATAATTGTAAATTTAGATGAATTAGTCATTGTATCAGCGAATTTTGATGTAAAAGATATTATGCAAAAATGTATGGATGAAAGTATACTTCCGACTATAGCGACAATAACAGGTTTAGAAACTGAACATAAAATAACATTCTCTAAATATAATAATGTTACGATTGATACAACTATTCTAGAATAAATATTTAGGACTAATCGGTTTGATTAGTCCTTTATTTTTTTATGTAATTCATAAATTATTAATTTAATGATTATAATGTATTAAAGTGATATTTAGGGAGGGTTTTTCATGAATAAATACATAGCTCCACCATTTCGGATTAAAATGATTGAATCAATTAAAATGACAACTTTAGAAGAAAGAAAATTAAAGTTAAAGGAAGCAGGATATAATCCATTTTCATTAAGAAGTGAAGATGTCTACATAGATCTCTTAACTGATAGTGGAACTGGTGCAATGAGTCAAAATCAATGGGCAGCCTTAATGGTTGGCGATGAAGCTTACGCAGGCAGTAAAAGTTTTTTTAAGTTAGAAGAAGTCGTTAAAAAGATAACAGGTTATCAATTTGTTATTCCAGCTCATCAAGGTCGTGGTGCAGAACAAGTGGTGTTGCCACTTTTAATGAAAGAAAAAGGGATGTATTATATCAGTAATACCCATTTTGACACAACTCGAGCGCATGTTGAAATCGCTGGTGGTCGTGCAGTAGATATTGTGATTGATGAATGTTTTGACACAGAACAAAATCATCCATTTAAAGGGAATTTTGACCTCGAAAGATTAGAGAAATTTATTAAAGAAAAAGGTCCCAGTCAAATTGCCGGAATTATTATGACAATCACAAATAATTCAGCTGGTGGTCAACCTGTAAGTATGGAAAATATGCGTGAAGTAAAGAAAATCGCAGACAAATACAAAATAAAAACATTAATTGATGGTGCAAGATATGCAGAAAATGCTTATTTTATAAAACAACGTGAAAAAGGTTATGAAAATAAAACTATTAGTGAAATTGTAAAAGAAGTCTTGAGTTATGCTGATATTTTCTTAATGAGTGCAAAAAAGGATGGGTTAGTTAATATTGGTGGCTTGATAGCGATTAAAGATGATTTTGATTTTTATCAAAAATGTCGAACTTACATCGTTCCTTGGGAAGGCTTTCCAACTTATGGTGGATTAGCAGGTCGTGACATGGAAGCTTTAGCTGTTGGACTAGAGGAAGCATTAGAAGAAACTTATTTGCAACATCGAATTGACCAAGTTCGTTTTCTAGGAGAAAAACTGTTAGAAGCAGGCGTGCCAATCCAATACCCTATTGGTGGTCATGCCGTTTTCGTTGATTGTAAAAAAATCTGTCCTCATATTCCCTATTTTGAGTTTCCAGCTCAAGCTGTTTGTAACGAATTATATCTAGAAGCTGGAGTTAGAGCTGTAGAAATAGGATCCTTTTTGTTAGGAAGAAACCCAGATACAGGAGAAAACCTAGAGAGTCCACTTGAATTTATGCGATTAACAATACCACGTCGAACTTATACAAATGAACATCTAGCTTATGTTGCTGAAGCTGTAATCAATGTTTACAAAAGAAGAGAAACTATAAAAGGTTTTGATTTTGAATATGAACCACCTGTATTACGTCACTTTACAGCGAGATTAAAACCATTATAATTTTATTCATTAAAAGACAGACTAAATTTTTTAGTCTGTCTTTAAAATATGCTTCTCATTTTTTACTTCCAAGCAAACCGAATGATAATGTAAAACCAATATATTATATTTAAAATAACAATAGAGGCATTGTAAATAATTATTTTAGTTTTACTGGATAACTTTCTAGAGGTAATTCCACCACTTATGATCGCTATTCCACACAAAATCGCAAATACTATTCTTCTAAAACTGTTAGCATTAAAATCCGCATAAGGATCATGACCCAATAGATCAACTAATAAAACTACATCAAGAATAGAGTAAGGAATAAGTAGAATAGGTATTAACACAAACGGTAAGATGAATTTTAATTTTCTCATAAATTCACTCCTTATTTTAATAATTTTATTTGAAAACAACGATGAATTTGAGCAGGATAACTTTCGGCAATCAGTCCATTAAAGATTATTTCAACTTGATCATTAACTTGAATATCTCGAATGTCAATTTCATTTCCATTTGAATCTATTATTAATGTATTTGTTATTGATATGATTATTTTATCACTTGAATTTATTTCGTATGTCCCTAAGTTTGGTTCAACCATAAAGGTTTGACCATCGTTATCAAGAACTTTTGCTTGAAAAGTGTATCTTTGGATTTCTTGTTTCTGCATTATATTAGCCTCTTTTATTTCATCAATGGTGATTAAATTTAATTCTAAGGCTTCATCTAATCTTAAGTAATCACCATTATGTCTGATAAAATTTCCACTACCATCACATTTATAAATCACATAATACTCATAGTCATGGTCGGCATATAATTTTACAATTTCAAAACCCTTACAATACCTACTTAACGATATAACTTTATAGTCATATACTTGTTCATCACCAATTCTTATGTTAGTTTTGTAGTAATATCCACGGAATCCAGTAGAAAAATATGCGAATAATGATACTAATAAAATGATTATTGATGAAAACATTATTTTCATTTTCATTCACTTTCATCTCCTTTATAAACTGATACAAAACGAAACTTCTTATATATGTATATATTTGCTAATTATAAACTAAAGTTAAAAAAGTATAAAAATTTAATTTATAATAAGCATAATAGACTACATTAAATGTATCTTCATGTCCATTTTTTAAAACTCATAAATCCTCCTTATTAATATAATCCATTTTTTTTAATATTTTTGCGATTTTTTTTAAAAAAATAAAAATAATTTACAAAAAAAACCAAATATTAGATATAATATTAATTATACATATTATTATATTATAATACATTAAATAATTGTAAGTTTTTATATTTTAAATTGAACATTTTTAGTTTGAAATGAATATTTTATTACAAATGTAATATGTATTAATTAACATTACTTAATTATTTTAATTTCACATTTAAAACATATAATAATAATGAGTATGAAACTAATAAGAGGTGATTCAAAATGATATTAAATAATTCGAGTAATATCAATATTTGTAAAAACATGAATTTGTACCATAAAGTTTGGGGAGAGGTAAATGTAGTAGATTATGATGATAAATATATAACACTTAGTTTAAAAAATAATGAAACTAAGAAATTATTATTATCATCCATTGGAACACATTTATTTAATTCTCAATCTGAAATGAACGAACGAGATAACAAAAATAATGAAGTCAATAATCAAAAAAGAAAAGCAGATGAATTTCGTAAACACTATCGTGAACTAGGAATTGAAGATACATTAGATAATTACAACAGTACAATAGCTGATTATGAAAATATAGATTGGTCTATGTTATCAAAACCAGATAAAAAAGTACCTGATGGTGCGGATGCACTTGAGAATGATGTTGATGAAGAAGAAGACCTTTTAGAACACTTTAGTGAAGAAATAATTTAACAGATTTAACCAAATTAAATAGTATTTAAAAAGTATCTAGTATATAATATTACTAGATACTTATTTTTTGGAGTGAAAAATATGAGTTATATATTATTAATCTTAGGGCTAATTATTAGTTTGTTAGGACTTTATAATTTTATTATTTCTCTACTTTTTATTAAGAGTTCACACATTATAGAGGGTGTTGTTGTGAATCGAGAATTAAAAGATAGTGATGAATGTTTTATTGTTAATTTTAATTTTGAAAATATAGAATATCAATATTGTTGTGAAGGGAGTGATTGTGCAAATATTGGTGATAAGGTATTAATAAGACTTGTTAAAAAAGGAAATAAACTACAATATAAATTAAATAAAATTACTGTAATATTCACTGATAGTCTCATTTTATTGCCAATTGGGCTTTTATTAATTATTAGTGGATTAATTTTTTAAGTAAAATGAAAGCGTTTGTAGTAAAAATATTTACTTTAAGTATGCTTCGCAGTATAATTTAATTGTGAGATATAAGGATTTAGGTGTTGTTATGTTTACTGTAGAGGAAGTTTCAATTAAAAATGAAAAACAAGTGAATTATATTATTCAATTTTTAAAAAAATTTAATTTAGAATACGAAAATGATATAGACTATACCATTGCGGTCTACGATAAAGATAAACTAATTGGTACTGCCTCGAAACATCAAAATGTCTTAAAGTGTTTTGCGGTAAATGAAGATTATCAAGGCTTAGGAATTGTTAATACATTAGTAAAGACAATTGAAGACCAAATGTTTAAACAAGGTATATATCATTTTTTTATTTATACAATATGTTGTAATAAAGAAAAGTTTCAATCATTGGGTTATAGTGAAATCATTAGTGCTCATAATATCACCCTCTTAGAACATGGGATCCACCAAATAAATTCTTATCTTAATAATCTAAAAATAAAGTATAATATATCTCAAAATCCTAAAGCTTGTATTATTATGAATGCTAATCCTTTTACTTTAGGTCATCGCTATTTAATTGAAAGAGCTAGTCGTGAAAACGATGAAGTTATCGTGTTTGTAGTAAGTGAAGATCAGTCAAAATTTCCTTTTTCTGTACGCTTTCATTTAGTAAGTATAGGTGTAAAAGATTTAACTAATGTTAAAGTAATTGAAACAGGACCCTATTTAATATCTAATGCGACTTTCCCCACTTATTTTCTAAAGCAAAAGACAGATGTGGTTGAACTTCAAACTAAATTAGATTGTGAAATCTTTTTAAAGTATTATAAAGAAATTTTTAATATAAATGTTAGGTATGTTGGTAATGAACCATATTGTGAAGTAACGAATACATACAATCAAGTGATGAGTGATTTATTACCTAAAAACGGTATTTGTGTTAAAGTCATTAATCGAATTGAAGTTAATAAACAAATTATAAGTGCTTCAAAAGTAAGAGAGAACTTGGAAAACCATAATTTTGAACAGCTTAGATTGTTAGTGCCAGATGTAACTTATAATTACTTAATAAATAATGAATGGTGTTAGTATGGAAGTATTAAATGGTAGAGATATAAGAACTCAATATATTGAAAAATTATTAGTACGTGATTTAGTCATAATTTCATTACGTGCAAATTTTCCTGGAGAGAATAAAGATAATGAAATGACGCGTTTAGTCATAAGTGAAATAGATCATTTAATAAGAAAACAATTCGAAATCGTAGAAGATTACTTTTTAAATCAAGGTGAAGGTAATGTTTATCTATATGTTTTAAATTGTACCGATGGATTTTTAATCAAACAAAAAATGATTGAAATTGAAAACAATCACAAGTTTGGAAGATTAGTAGATATCGATGTCTATTTTAAAGATTTAAAAAGCATTTCTCGTTCTATGTTAAATGAGCCTAGAAGGAGATGTTTTTTATGTCAATTAGATGCATTTTATTGTATAAGAAATAAAAGTCATAGCAATGACGAAATCATACAGTATATTAACGAGGTAGTATATGGAAAATCTTTTTCTTGAAATGATCGAATATACAAATCAAGCCATGATGTATGAATTATTTACCGATCCGTCGTTTGGTTTAGTGTCACCCTATACAAAAGGGTCACACAAAGACATGGATCACTTTACGTTTATCGATAGTATTTCAGTTTTAAATAAGTATATGTACAAATTCGCCAAATTAGGTTACGTATCAGGTAGTATTTCTAGTTTGTATAATGAAGCCGTAAAATTAGGCATTTTATGTGAGAAAGAAATGTTTGATAAAACGAAGGGTATAAATACCCATAAAGGCTTAATCTTTGTTTTAGGAACGTTAGTTTGTAGTTATACAAAGTTAATTTATGATCATCAGAATTTTAAAAATTTTTTTAACTATTGTAGCCAATTAATTAGTAAAAAACAATATGAATTAGATAGTCTTAAGGTTGGAAATACAAATGGTGAAAAAATCTACTTAAAATATAAAATTGCCGGTGTTCGAAAAGAAGCTTATTTAGGGTTTCCTTTAATTCAAAGAGCACTTGGGTATTTTGATCTCAATGATCAAACATCACTTGTAAAAACATTAGTTTTTCTCATGAGTGAATGTGATGATACTACAATTATCAATCGGGTAGGAATGGACGGCTTAGAATACGTTAAAGAACAGATGAAAGAATTATTAAACAAAGGATTTGATATAAAAGCACTGAAAATAATTGAATCTGAGTTTATTAATAGAGGAATTAGTCCTGGTGGAAGTGCAGATTTGTTATGTGGAACAATATTTGTTTCATTAATTAAAAATAATGATAGGAGAGTAAGAAAATGAATGGAAAAACAGTTGTAATTGGTGTAATTGGGTCAGATGTGCATGCAGTAGGTAATAAAATTATTGATTATGCGTTAACACATGCAGGTTTTAAAGTAGTTAATGTAGGTGTATTATCTAGTCAAGAAGATTTTATTAATGCCGCAATTGAAACAAATGCTGATGCGATTATGGTATCCTCACTTTACGGTCACGGGGAAATTGATTGTCAAGGGTTTAGAGATAAATGTAACGAGTCTGGTCTTGATAATCTCATATTATACATAGGTGGCAATATTGTCGTAGGTAAACAAGATTTTGTAGAAGTAGAAGCTAGATTTAAAAACTTAGGGTTTAATCGAGTATATGCACCCGGTGTGAAAATAGAAGCAGGGATAGAAGACTTAAAGAAAGATTTAAATATTAAAGAATAGGTTGTGATTTTATGTATAATGCCTATTTACTAATCGATTTTGGCAGTACCTATACAAAATTAACATTAGTTGATATCGATCAAGAAATTATTATTGGAACGAGTAATGCTATCACGACAGTTGATACAAATATCATGATTGGTTTTGAAGAAGCATTTGCGAAGCTTAATTATGATCAAAGTAAGTATAAAATTACAAAGAAACTTGCATGCTCTTCTGCAGCTGGTGGCTTAAAAATGGTTACTTTGGGACTTGTTCCTGAATTAACAGTTGAAGCTAGCAAAAGAGCGGCCCTAGGTGCTGGAGCTAGAGTGTTAAAAACATATAGTTATGAAATAACGAATGAAGAGATCCTAGAAATCAAGAAAATGAAAGTGGATATAATATTACTTTCTGGTGGAACAAATGGTGGGAACAAAAAAACGATTATCAATAATGCTAAAAAACTAGCAGATCATTTTAAAGAAATTCCGATGATTATTGCTGGAAATAAGTGTGCAAATGATGAAATAAAGGAAATATTCGATGAAAGACATAATACTAATTATATAATGACTGAGAATGTTATGCCGAGTTTAAATGAAATTAATGTCATACCAGTAAGAGAAAAGATTCGTGAAATATTTATGAAAAACATTATTAAATCAAAAGGGATGGATTCAGCGGAGGAGTTTATTGATGGAATTTTGATGCCAACTCCTGCGGCTGTGTTAAAAGGAAGTGAAATTTTAGCCAAAGGAACAGATCGATTCGACGGAATTGGCGATTTGATTGTGGTTGATATCGGTGGAGCTACAACTGATGTACATTCTTTGGCTGATGGTTATCCTACTCGTGCTGGAATAAATTTAAAAGGGTTAAAGGAACCATACGCTAAAAGAACAGTTGAAGGAGATTTGGGAATGCGCTATTCAGCTTTATCTCTTTTAGAAGCAAGTAAAATTAAAAATTTAAATAAATATTTAGAAGATGTAGATTTTGAATCCGCTTGTCAATATCGTCATGATCATATTGATTTTGTACCACTTGATGAAAAAGAAATCGCAATTGATGGAACTTTAGCGAAAATCGCGACTAAACTTGCGATGGACCGTCATGTAGGGAATATTGAAACAGTTTATACACCTCTTGGTGAGGCATTTAATCAAATTGGAAAAGATTTACTCGAAGTGAATTATTTAATTGGTACAGGTGGAGTGATTATTCATAGTAATAATCCTGAAAAAATAATGTTAGAGGGGACTTTTAAGGATTCCGATTTAACAATACTTAAACCAAAGCAACCCAATATCTATATTGATAAATTATATATATTATCAGCGATGGGACTATTGTCTTTTGATTTACCTGATTGTGCTTTAAAGATGATGAAAAAATATATACTAGGTTTATAGGGAGGTTCTTGTGGAACTAAAAAATCAAAAAATCACAATGGATGATTTTATAAATGTAAGAAAAGAAGTACTTAAAACGTGGCAAACTGGAGCACAAATTGCCGATTTTGATAAATGTATTGAATATGCTTCAAGTGTTCCTAAAAATAAAAACTTTGCCTTAAAATTAAAAAGTGCGAAAATGAATCATATAGTTTTAATACAACCTAGGGCAGGTGTAGCTTTAGTCGAAGATCAAATTCAATTACTACAATACCTTGAAACAGAAGGTGAAGCTGATTTATTACCTGTAACAATCGATTCATATACACGCCAAAATCGTTATGAAAATTGTTCTTTAGGAATTCAAGAATCACTTCGTTTATGTCGAAGTATGCTGAATGGGTTCCCAGCTGTTAACCATGGAATTGCTGGATGCCGTAAATTACAAGAAAGTCTTACGATGCCACTTCAAGCTCGTCATGGTACACCTGACGCTAGACTATTATCAGAAATTATTCATGCTTCAGGTTGGACATCGAATGAAGGTGGAGGTATTTCATATAATATTCCTTATTCAAAAGATGTTTCACTTGAAAAAACCATTAGAGATTGGCAATATTGTGATCGTCTGGCAGCTATTTATGAAGAAAATGGGATTCCTATTAATCGTGAACCATTCGGGCCTTTAACAGGGACTTTAGTACCACCTTCGATGTCAAATGCGATTGCAATTATTGAAGCATTGCTCGCAGCTACTCAAGGTGTTAAGCATATTACGGTTGGTTATGGTCAATGTGGTAATCAAATACAAGACATTGCCGCAATTAAAGCGTTAGAATTACAAACAGATGAATATTTACATCACTATGGTTTTTTAAATATTGTTACAACTACTGTGTTTCATCAATGGATGGGCGGTTTCCCAAAAGATGAAGCGAAAGCGTATGGTGCTATCGCCAACGCATCTGTAACTGCCGCATTAGCAAAAGTTACAAAAGTTATTGTTAAAACACCTCATGAAGCATTTGGTATTCCAACAAAAGAAGCAAACGCAAATGGTTTAAAATGTACAAAAATGGTTATAAATTTAATGGAAGACCAAAGAGCCTACATGTCAAAAAAATTGCAAGAGCAAGTGGAAATTATTAAGGCTGAAACTAAATGTATTTTAGATGCGGTGTTTGAAGTTGGTAAAGGTGATTTAGCTATTGGAGTTATTGAAGCATTTAAGCGTGGTATTTTAGATGTGCCATTTGCGCCAAGTATCCATACCGCAAATAAGATTTTACCAGCCCGAGATAATTATGGTGCTGTACGTTATTTAGATGCAGGAAATGTACCTTTAAGTGAAGAACTATTAAATTATAACCGTTTTATGCTTGAAAAACGTGCTAAACTGCAAAAACGTGAAGTTAGTTTTCAAATGACAGTTGATGATATCTTTGCAGTAAGTGAAGGCCGATTAGTAGGTAGACCTGAAAGAAAGTAGGTATGAATATGAAAATTGTTGATGTATTATTAAGTGAAGGAAAAACAGGATTCTTTTTTGACGACCAACGTGCGATCAAAAAAGGCGCTAAACAAGATAAATTTCTTTATGATGGGGAAATTGTCACAGAAGGGTTTAAAAGTATTCGCCAAGCAGGTGAAGCAATCAGCGTGATGATCGTACTTGAAGATGGGCAAGTCGCATATGGAGATTGTGCTGCTATTCAATATTCTGGTGCAGGAGGAAGAGATCCTTTGTTTTTAGCGAAAGATTTTATCCCATTTATTGAAGAACATATTTCACCTTTATTAATTAACCATGATCTTCAATCATTTAGAAAACTTGCTGAACAAATTGATCATCTAAAAATAAATGATAAAAAGATTCACACCGCAATTCGTTATGGGGTAACACAAGCCATTTTAGATGCGGTTGCGAAAATGAATCATATTACGATGGCTGAAGTAGTTCAAAAAGAATATGGATTATTTAATGAAATGAAAAGAGTACCGATATTTGGTCAATCAGGTGATGATCGATACACAAATGTTGACAAAATGATTTTAAAAAGTGTTGACGTATTGCCACATGCATTAATTAACAATATTGAATTGAAATTGGGAACAAATGGTGAGTTGTTACTCGCTTATATTACTTGGTTACGTGATCGTATACTAACAAAAAGAGTGGATGTTCAATACAATCCTATCATTCACATCGATGTCTATGGCACAATTGGTTTGTTATTTAACTTTGATACAGTTAAGATGGCCGATTACTTAGAAACATTAGTAGAAGCGTGTCATCCTTTCAAATTAAGAATAGAAGGACCAATGGACGTTGAAAATCGAGATCGTCAAGTTGAAGAATTAAGTAAATTAACTCATGTTGTTAATGAAAGAAATATACCGGTTGAAATAGTCGCAGATGAATGGTGTAATACACTTGAAGATATCACATTATTAATTGAGAAAAAAGCGGTTCATATGATTCAAATCAAGACACCTGTTCTTGGTGGAATTAATAATACAATCGAAGCAATCATACTGTGTAAAGCTCACCATATTGGAGCCTATAGCGGTGGTACGTGTAACGAGACAAATCGCTCAGCTGAAGTATCAACAAATATCGCTTTGGCGTGTCAGGCGGACCAAATGTTAGCTAAACCTGGAATGGGATTTGATGAAGGCTTTATGATTGTCAATAATGAAATGAATCGTGTCTTAAAGTTAATTGAATATCGAAAAAAAGGATGATTATATGAAACTAAATAAACCAGCAAAAGCAGGAACATATGAATCTAATGATATTTATATTATGATCTTTCCGGGATATAATTCTAATATAATTGAACTTGAAAGTGTTGTTTACGAAACCTTTGGTGAACAAATAAAATCGGTCATTAATGAAAGCTTAAATTTATTTCAACTAACTGGTGTTTTAGTGAAGGCCATCGATAAAGGGGCACTCGATTTTACGATTCGGGCACGAATGACGACCGCTATTAAAAGAGGGATGAGTAATGAATAAAATTTATCGAAGTATGTTATTTATGCCAGGAAATAACCCCGGGATGTTACAAAGTGCTGATATATTTGATGCAGACTCAGTCATATTTGATTTAGAAGATAGTGTAAGTATAGAAGAAAAAGATTCTGCCCTTATTTTAGTAACAGAGTTAATGAAAAGTATTCAACTGAATGCGAACATCGTTATTAGAATTAATCCATATGATACTGCCTTTTATCAAACTGATTTAGATTTAATTAAACAATTAAATATTAATACCATTCTATTACCCAAAGCTAGCCTTCAAAGTATGAAGGATTTGGATTCACAATTAGAAAAGACGAATATTAATATTTTCGCTTTAATTGAAACAGCACAAGGTATTGAAGATGTTTATGAAATCTTAAAATCAACCAGTCGATGTGTAGGTTTAATTTTAGGTGGGGAAGATTTATCTGTAGATTTAAATTGTGAACGGACTAAAGAAGGAACAGAATTATTTTATGCAAGAACGCGAGTTGTAAATGCGGCTAAAGCCTTAAAGAAGATTGTTGTTGATACGCCATTTACTGACACAATTGATGAAATGGGTCTTAAAAATGATTGTTTGACTGCCCGTAAACTTGGTTTTGACGGTAAAGCTTCAATTAATCCACGTCAAATTGATATAATTAATACAGTATTTAGTCCAAGTGAAAAAGAAATTAAATTTGCTCTTAGAGTGATTGATGCTAAAAATCTTGCTTTAGAAAATGGCTTAGGAGTATTCTCCTTAGATGGTAAAATGGTTGATTTACCAGTCATAAAAAGAGCTGAGTTTATTGTTCATACCGCGGTTAAAATTGGATTAATTAAAGGTGAAAATGATGAAAATTAATGGTTATAAAGATAATTATGAGATGTTTGTTAAGTCTAGTGGAAATAAAAGTTTACCCGTTATAAAACCAAAAGAATATAATTTTAATGAAAAAAAACTACGTAAAAATTTAACCCAATTACTTGATGAATTAGATTTAAAAGATGGTATGACTTTATCATTTCATCATCATTTAAGAAATGGTGATCATGTTTTAAATATGGTGATGGAAGAAATTGAAAAGCGTAAGCTTAAAGATTTAACTCTTTATGCGAGTTCAATCTTTCCAATTCACTCACCACTTGTTAGAATGATTGAAAATGGCACCATTTCGCAAGTATATTCGGCATATGTATCTGGACCTGTCGCAAAAGCAATCAGTGAAGGTAAAATGGAAAAAGTTTTAGTCATGCATACGCATGGTGGAAGAGTTCGAATTATCGAAATGGGAGAAGTTACTATTGATGTCGCCTTTATCGGCGCACCAACCTGTGATTTATTTGGAAATATAAGTGGTAAAATAGGTAAAAATGCTTGTGGTGCGATTGGGTATGCAGTTACGGATGCACAGTATGCAAAAAAGTCCGTTGCGATCACTGATAACATAGTTGAAGGATTAGCTAATTATGATATCGATGGTAAATATATCGACTATATCCTAAAAGTTAACTCAATTGGTGATGCACAAGGTATCGTAAGTGGTACTACACAAATTACGAAAAATCCGATTGGATTAAAAATTGCCAGGTTAACTACTGAAGTTATCAAAAACTCCGGTTATTTTGTAAATGGCTTTTCATTCCAAACAGGCGCTGGAGGCATTAGTCTAGCAGTCGCGAAATATTTAAAAGATTTAATGAAAGAAACGAACATTAAAGGTAGTTTTGCTTCTGGTGGTATAACAAGTTACTTAGTTGAAATGTTAGAAGAAGGTTACTTTGAAAAATTATTTGATGTACAATGTTTCGATTTAGAAGCGGTGAGATCAATTCGTGATAATGGTAATCACATACCTATTAGTGCCTCTAAATATGCTAATATTAACGATGATTGTGTTGTTAATGATTTAGATTTTGTGATTTTAGGTGCAACTGAAATTGATCTTCATTTTAATGTCAATGTTACAACCTCTTCAACAGGAGAAATTATGGGTGGATCAGGAGGACATAGTGATACCTCTTATGGCTCAAAAGTCACGATAGTGGTGTCACAACTATTTAATGCGAGAATTCCTGTTATTAAAGATCAAGTTATTTGTAAGACAACGCCAGGAGAAACTGTAGATGTCTTAGTTACAGAAAGAGGAATTGCAATTAATCCACTAAGACTCGATTTAATTGAAAGATTAAAGAAGACAAATTTACCATTAAAAACAATTAGAGAATTAAAGGCAATTTCAGATGAATTAGTTGGAATTCCACAAGAAATTCCTTTTACAGATCAGGTAATCGCAGTAGTTGAATATCGTGATGGCAGTGTCATTGATTTTATTTATAAGAAAGCGTTATAAATTTAAGGGCAGGTTAGATTGTTTAATTTTCTCAAAAAAATGACTAAAGAAGAAATAAAAACTATCGATGATCAAATGATTAATTTATTTAGTGAAGAAAAGATAAATGAGTTTGTACGTTTATGTAAAGAAAAAAAGTGTCAGGCTGTTCTTGTAAATATCATTTTTAAAGAAAAAAGTTAGATATATATCTAACTTTTTTCTCGTTCCCTTGTTGTAATGATGAATGATATAGATGTGTGAGTAAAGCTTTGAAATATGAAATAAAAGAACAAGTAAATCTTGGCTATAAGTTAATAAATGAAAATCCTGATTATGATCATTTAATGGATTCATTTCAAAGCATGTATCGTAAATGAGATGAAAAAAACTTATATAGTATATTAGATTACTCAAATTCCTTTTATAATCTAACAAAAGAGATAACAACACCTACACTTGTTATCTCTAGTAAGTCTGCAGTTGGTCCAAATCATTTTAAAAACTTTAAATTTCCTAATGGTTTAATTAAAGAAATGGATACAAAACATGTACCATTTATTGAATCATTGAACAATGTTTAAAATAAATTAAAACTAATAAAATAGATAATGATTGTAAATAAAACACTTGAAAGAGTACCAAGTAAATAATATTCAGAAAATTCTGGATCTTCACTGATACGATTGTATCTAGCGATGGATTTAGCGGTTAATATTAAACCAATTGATGAATATAAGTTATTAACTAAACAAATGAGAATTAATATTCTTTCAAGTGTACCTATCGCTGCACCTGCATTCTTATAAGTTTTATTTTTTTCAGTCATGGGAACTAACTGACCATCACTTGTTTTATCAGATGGTTTAAATTGCATAAATATTTGTTTAAAAATGATATTGCTAGGCTTTCCAATAAGTAATAAAGCAAATATCCATTTTATATAACAGATATGTTTATAAATTAATTGCGCTAAGTTATTATCGTCAAGTTGATCGTAAAAGATAAAAGTAAATAAGAAGATTAAGCTAATTTGTATAAATTGTAAAATGAAAAATAAATTAGTTTTAATAAAATTTGTGTTGTTAATTTTCTTAAATAACTTTTTATTATTGATGATATAATTTATATTATTTAATATAAAACTCGTTATTGCACAAAAAAGTGCAAGTAATAAGAATTTATTGTTAAATTCAAAAAATAAAAACGGCAGTAAAAAAAGTAATAGATATAAAAAAGATTGTAAAATGATATTTTTATATTTTGTTACTTCTTTTTGTTTAAAATAAATATCCCCTAAAGTATGTAATATTAACAATAATAGTAATAAAAATTTAATCATTCTATCCCCTCAATTTCTAATAAATGTGTGATAATGGCTTTAGCCTTCATGTAATCATAAAACAATGACAATTTTAATTTTTTATTTAGATTAACAGTCGATATATTCAGTTCATCAGCAAGTTTTTTTTGGGTAAATTTATCAGTTAGTCCATAGTATATAATGATATAATCAATGATTTGTTTTTGATCTATAGTCCATTTTTGTTCAATAGAGTAACATATACTTAAATTAATATTTATTAAATCTAAAACTAATTTATTTTTTAATCCAGAAATTTTAATATTCGAAATACTTTTCATTCCTTTTTCATTTTGTTTTAATTCTATGATCATATTTCTGGCATTCCACCATGCTGGACCATCGGCTCCAATGGACATCTTGTTGTTTATTTTAGTTAATATTTGCCCCATTCCAATGCCAAACCGAATTTTGTAAGGTTGCATGATAATTTGAATTTTCATTATTATTTCAAATAAATGGGTTGGACTCTTTAACAATCCTTGAAATTCATCACCTAAAGTGATAATAAAATTAGCACTGATATCATCGTGAAATGTTTGATTAATAGTTTCTAAATAATTACTTAAAGTTTCTTGAACCTCTAAACGATTTTGAATTGCCTTTGAATCAACGATATCACCGATTAAAGCATAATACATTTCCCCACCACCTTTCACGTTAATGATAGCAAATATAAATTAACTTGTCAAAGGAAATATTATAGTAATTAACTTAATAAAGGTAATAACGTTGAAATTAATATCTTAGAGTTAATTAATTTAATTATATAACTGATTGATAAAAAAGTAAGTACTTTTACTGGGAAATTTTACAATTTTTTTAAATATTATATTGAGATTATATATATATTTATTGTATACTAAAATATAATCAATTTACTAAATTAAATTAGAATTCGAATAGAAGGAGAGTATATGTATGATAAGTAAACAACATGCTAAGCTTGTTTTGCAGAATTGCTTAACTACAGGTGGGGATTTCGCGGAAATATTTGCGGAAAATACAATTGGCAACAGTTTAGAATTAAGTAGTGGCGATATTAGTAGATCTAACACGGTAAACACTTATGGTGCTGGCATTAGAATATTACATGAAAGTCAAGAAGTATATGGATATACCAATGACTTAAGTTTCGATGGTTTAAATAAATTAGCTTTATCATTAGCTAAGTCATTTGACTATGAAGTGAATTCAATTAAATTTGAATTACTTGAAGAAGTGGTAAACAATAAACATCATAATATTATTGATCCTAAACAAACTTCAAATGAAAAAAAGATAAAGTATATGATAGAAACTTATGAGGCAGCTAAAAGCTATCACGAAGATATAAGTCAAGCAATCGTTACCTTATTAGATGAATCACAAGACGTTTATATCTTTAACTCTGAAGGTAGGATGTTAAAAGATAGTAGATGTCATGTACGAATGAGTCTTCGTGTAGTAGCAAGTAAAAATGGTGTCATGCAGGTGGCTACCGATTCAATTGGTCGTAATTCAGGTTTCGAAATCTTTGACAATAGTGATTTAAAAACATTTGGTCGTGAAGTTGCAGAGAGTGCAGTTACGATGTTAAATGCGGAAGAAATGGTCGGTCAATCAATACCAGTTGTCATTCATAATGCTTTTGGTGGAGTCATCTTACATGAAGCTTGCGGTCATTTATTAGAAGCTACTTCAGTCGCAAAAGGTTTATCAGTATTTACAAATAAATTAGGTGAACAGATTGCGTCAAGTATTGTTAATGCGACAGATGACGGAACATTAACGAATTCTTGGGGATCATTAAATGTCGATGACGAAGGTACAAAAACGAAAAAAAATGTTTTAATTGAAAATGGTGTTTTAAAGAGCTATTTAGTTGATAAACGAAATGCTCGTAAAATGAAATGTGATATTACAGGCTCATCTCGCCGTCAAAACTATCGTTTTTCACCCACTTCACGGATGACTAATACATTCTTTGAAAATGGTCAATCTACATATGATGAAATTATCAGTAACACTAAATTTGGTTTATTTGCGAAAAAAATGGGTGGTGGCTCTGTTAATCCAGCTACAGGTGAATTTAACTTTGCTGTTAATGAAGGTTATATGATTATTGATGGTAAAATTAGCTACCCAGTAAAAGGCGCTACTTTAGTGGGAAGTGGGGCAGAAGTACTTAAAAAAATCGATATGATTGGTAATAATCTTTCTTTTGGACATGGTATGTGCGGATCATCTAGTGGTTCAATCCCAACAGACGTTGGTCAACCTACAATAAGAGTTTCTAGCATTACCGTGGGTGGAAGAGGAGGAAAAAAATAATGAATTTTAAACTATTAATTGAAAAAGCCAAACTTGCTGGCATTAATGAAATAGAAATTTATTCAGAGCATAATGAAGGTTTAAAAATTACCTTATTTGAAGCAAAAGTTGATAAATATGTTTTGAGTAACACAGTTGGTTTAGCTGTACGTGGTATATATTGCGGTAAGATGGGTTATGTAAGTGTTGAAAATGTGAGTGATGACAGCATTGATTTTATTATAAATAAATTAATCGAAAATGCATCAACTATTACAAGTAGTGAAAAGAGTTTTATATATGCAGGCAGTGAAAATTATCCTAAGTTAAATAATAACTTTGATGATTTTTCTTTAGTTGACCCACAAAAGAAAATTAATTTATTATTACAGTTAGAAAGTAAAATTTACTCACTTGACTCAAGAATTACTAAAGTTGCTAGTTGTAGTTATAGTGAAACAAAAGTTAAAACGACAATCGTAAATTCAAAAGGATTAAATTTATCAAAAGTTGATGGGTATGCCTTTTTATCAGCTTCAGCAGTAGCTAAAGAAAACGGTGATGTGAAATCTGATGGCGATTACACGATTAGTAAAATGTGTGATTTTAATGTCGATGAATTAGCTAGCAAAATTGTAAAAAGAACTGTTAGTTTATTAAATGCGACCCCAGTTGAATCAAAAAGTTATCCTGTCATATTTGAAAATGAAGTTTTTGTAGATTTATTGAGTGCTTTTGAATCCATGTTTTCTGGTGAAGCAGCACTTAAGAATTTAACGATGTTAAAAGATAAAGTTGGCCAAAAAATTGTTAATGATAAAGTAACCCTTATTGATGACCCTCTAACGAGTCTTTCATTCTTTAACAACGCTTTTGATGATGAAGGTGTCGCTTGTTTAACTAAAGAAGTTATTTCTAATGGTGTATTAAATACTTTATTACATAATCTAAAAACCGCAAATGCCTTTAATGTAAAATCAACCGGTAATGGATTTAAGGCTAGTTTAAATGCACCTATTAGTGTAAGTAGTAATAACCTTTATTTAAAACCAGGTACTACAAGCTTAAATGAATTGATTGCTTCTACTAATGAAGGTTTATTTATTACATCATTACAAGGATTACATGCGGGAGTTGATCCTGTTTCAGGAAATTTTAGTTTACAGTCCTCAGGATTTTTAATCGAAAATGGTAAAATAAGCCGACCCGTTACGTTAATTGTTGTATCAGGTAATTTCTTAAAAATGCTGAATGAAGTCGAAGAAATCGGTAAAGATTTAATATTTACTCCTAGTCAATTAGGCTCACCTTCAGTTAAAATAACAAGTTTAGCTGTATCCGGTAAGTAAATATTATAAGAACGTATTATTTTTATATAACGCACAGATTTGCGGAAAAAAGCATGGTTTTACCTACTAAATCGCATATCTAATCGCTCTAAAAATCTCAGTATTAATAGTTGTAACAGTATGGAAAATGCTTCCCAATTAAATGAGAAGCATTTTTTCAATTCATCAATAATAATCATTAATTTGTTCTATATTGAAACAAATATTACAACAATAAGTGATTAATCTAATTCTTCAAATACATAATTATCAAAAAAAACCATATTTCCATCAACAACATCATAACTTTTTTTGTCAATTACGACACCACTGATACTTTCAATTCCACCATAAATGGTTATACTATGATTTTCCCACGTAAGACTATAAAGGATACATGATTCTTTCTGTATGTCATTATCTTCAACTAATTTCCAACTATTAAGGTTTTTTATTATCTCTTCTTTTTCTTTATCATTACTGAAAATTAATGGTTTATAATTAATATCTTTGCCAGAACAATCATAAGGATTTTTAAGGATTGTTATATTTTCATTTGGAACTTCGAATTTTACCTGTTTACTGCAACCCACTAATAAAAATAAAATTAAAATTAAACTCACAAAACTATTTTTTCTCAAAGCACATCACCCTTTCTATTTATATTTATATTTATATCTATAATATGATACTATCACTTGCAGATAAAATTGTAAATATTGTTTAATGACGATAAAAAATATGCTTTATTAGTGACTTTCTTTAACATACCAAATAAAAAAGTCGTTATATGAATCGCATGTAAAATCGCATACCCAATCGCAAGGGTATTTTAAAAATAGGTATATTTTTTATAGTGCGATAGACCTTAAGATTAATAACATCATTTTACATTATTATTACTCCTAAAAGTTAACATTTTATAAGTATATTTAGGTAAATTATAACAAAAAACGCATTGCGATTTACAATGCGTTTTTGTATTCGATTGACTATGTTTTTTGCCTTATTTTTTCTTCTAATCTGTGCGTTATATTAATTTTATACGTTCTTTTTTTATTGAATATTTTTCATTTAGTAACAAAATATAAGAATAAGGAGGTCTCTAAATGAATGATGTAGCGATTACGTATAACCAAGATGAAAGTCAAGCGGTATTAGAAGGATTAAAATTAATTGAAGCGGAAAAATTAATAAATAACGAGGATATTGTTTTAATAGTTCCTAATTGGGTCACTTTTAGTGTACCAAAAAGTGGTGTAGTAGTTGGTCCTGAAACTTTTAGGACAATTATAAAATGGGTAAAAGGATTGAACCCAAAAAGAATTGTCGTTGCGACCGGCTCTGGTGGTGGAGATACAATTGATATTATGAAAAAAGTGGGTTACGAGAAAATCATTAAAGAGGAAAATGTTGAGTTTATTGATTTTAATTCAGGTCCTTATGATGAATTAATTATTGATAGTACAGTTATTAAAAAGTTAAAAGTTAATAAAATTATTAATGAAAAGACAAAACTTATCTCATTTACACAGCTAAAACAGCATGAAGAGGCAACGATGTCTGCCGCAATTAAAATTGTGAGTATGTCGATTCCCTCAACTGAAGAACATGGAGCTCCAAAGAAAAATCTTGGAATACACACTGATTTACATGATTTTCTTTATAAAATGGCAATAAATATTCCGATTGACATCTCAATTGTGAACGCAAATCCGGCCATGGTTGGTACTGGACCATCTCGAGGAGCGGCAGTACACACAGGAATCGTAGTAAGTGGTAACAATCCTGTAAGTACTGATACGGTTAATGCAAGATTATTAGGATTTAAACCACAGGCGATTTCATATTTATATAAATTAGAACAAGCCAAAGTTGGATTGACAGATTTTAATAAAATCAATTTAAAAGGGATCCCTATTCACCAAGCAGAGGAGATCTTTACTAAAGCTATTTATCATCAGAAATTATCTGTTGATGATATATTGTGAAATTACATTTAAGATTTAACGGTATATAAATAATATACCGTTTTTTATTAAATATTTTTCCTAATTTTGGCATATAATAAAATGAAAGTTTTGGTGATTAGATGAAAAAATTAAATTTAAATTTTTTATATATATTATCATTTATATTATTAAGTTTAGTAATATTAATCTTAAGTAATGTCGCTTTTCCAATCATTTTTAACTTAATGATGAATATTATCTATTTGTTGACTCCGTTTATTATCGGTTTCTTTTTTGCATTTTTACTTCATACATTAGTAGACAAAATTGAAGAACAAGGGATTAATCGAGCACTATCAGTATTATTAGTCTTTTTATTATTTCTAATAATATTTGTCTATTTAATATCGAGTTTAATTCCTATCATTGCAGGTCAAGTGTCTCAATTAAAAAATCAAATACCAGAAATATATCATTCAGTTGAAGTTTTTTTAAATGATTTTTGGAATCGTTTTGATTTTATTCCAAATGAATATCATTTTAGTTTAGGTGATATAGAACATTGGACAATAGATAAATTATTTAATGGTAATTTATCGGCTAATAATTTACTTGGTATATTAGATTCATTTGCGACGATTATTTTAGCACCAATCATCACTTTTTATTTCTTGAATGACTATAATAATTTAAAAAAGAGATTAGTACGTTTTTTAAAACGAAATCATATGCGTTTTACCTTTAATTTCTTAAAGGAAGTTGATGTCAATTTTGGACAATATTTTCGTGGCTTAATATTGGTAATGAATTTAATGACTTTAGCTTCAGCATTAGGTTTCTACTTAGTTGGCTTAGATTATCCACTTTTATTTGGGTTTATCGTTGGTTATACCAATGTAATTCCCTATTTTGGACCTTATATCGGTGGAATACCAGCGGTTCTATTCGCATTATCCCAAGATTGGAAAATAGCGATTTTCACATTATTAACTATTGTTGGTGTTCAATTAATTGAATCAAATATTGTTACACCTTATGTTCAAAGTAAATCAATAGATGCTCATCCATTACTGATTTTATTATCCTTTATTGTCTTTGGTAAATACTTTGGTATCTTAGGTATGATTTTTTCAGTGCCATTATTAGCAGTAATTTTACTAATATTACGCTATATTCGAATTTATATTAGACTTAAAAGATGTAAAAAATTTCAAATGCATATTGAAAAGGAAGTAAGTATATAATATAATTATATAGAATAAATAAAATGATGAAGAAGAAGAGTAAATTATAAGTATACTTTAGAGAGGAGTTTTCATAGGCTGAAAGAAACTCTAGTAAAAAAATAATTGAAGCTACTTCTGAGTGTAGTTAAAATCTACCGGTTAGTCCGTTAAACTAAAAGAGAGCTGAATTAATTTCAGAATTAGGGTGGTACCGCGACTGAATCGTCCCTTGCTAGTAAAAGTTTACTTTTACATATGCAAGGGATTTTTTTATTTATTAGATTAAAAATGCTTAATAAGAAGGAGGAATAGAATGAAAAAATTAACAGGTGCACAAATTCGTAAGATGTACTTAGAATTTTTCAAATCGAAAGGACATACAATTCATCCTAGCCAGTCATTAGTTCCTGACGATGATCCGACACTTTTATGGATAAATTCAGGTGTAGCAACATTAAAAAAATATTTTGATGGTAGATTAATACCCGATAATCCAAGAATCACAAACTCACAAAAATCAATTCGAACAAATGATATTGAAAATGTGGGTAAAACCGCACGTCACCACACATTCTTTGAAATGCTAGGTAACTTTTCAATAGGTAATTATTTTAAAAAAGAAGCAATTGAATTTGCTTGGGAACTTTTAACGAGTGATAAATGGTACGGTTTTGATAAAGATCGTTTATATATGACGATTTATCCTAGTGATGAAGAAGCATATCGTTATTGGGTAAAATGTGGCGTTGAACCAAGTCATATTGTTAAACTTGAAGGAAACTATTGGGAAATTGGTGAAGGACCATCTGGACCTAACACTGAAATTTTCTACGATAGAGGTGTAACTTATGAATTTAACGCACCTACTGAAGAATTATATCCTGGTGGTGAAAACGAAAGATATTTAGAAATTTGGAATCTAGTTTTCTCTCAATATAATGCGATTGAAGGTAAACCAAAAAGTGAATATCCTGAATTACCTAATAAAAACATTGATACAGGAATGGGACTAGAAAGAATGACTTCCGTTATTCAAGATGTACCAACAAACTATGATACTGATTTATTTATGCCAATAATTAATAAAATTAGTGAAATATCAAAACAAAACTACTTAGAAACTAAAGAAAAAACCATAGCATTTAGAGTAATCGCTGACCATATTCGTACTTGTGTTTTTGCGATCAGTGATGGTGCTTTACCTTCAAATGAAGGAAGAGGCTATGTCATTAGACGTTTAATTCGTAGAAGTGTTAAATATGCACGTAAACTTGGAATTGAAAGAACATTTATGAAAGAATTAGTTCCAGTTGTCGCTGATATTATGTTTGATTATTACCCTGAAGTAAAAACAAAAGTAGATTTCATTCAAACAATTTTAGAAAAAGAAGAAATCAGATTTCATGAAACACTTCAAGATGGATTAAATATTTTAAATGATGTAATAAAAAACACAAATTCTAAGGAAATTGATGGGAAGACAGCGTTTAAATTATATGACACTTATGGTTTTCCAATTGAATTAACAATTGAATATGCTGAAGAAGCTGGATTAACAGTTGACGTATTAGAATTTAAAAATGAATTAGATGCACAACGTAAACGAGCTCGTGATGCTAGAGAAGATATGGATTCAATGCAATCACAAAATAAAACTTTAATGGATATTAAGGCTGAATCGAAATTTTTAGGCTATAAATTATTAGAAACAGAAGGTAAAGTTTTATATATCATTAATAAAGATGAATTACTGACAAAAGCTAAAAAAGGTGATGAAGTACAAATCATTTTAGATCAAACACCTTTCTATGCGCTTAGTGGTGGTCAAATAGCTGATATGGGTGTCATGAAAAATGATCATGTAACATTAGCTGTTAATGAAGTAACCAAAGCACCAAATAAACAGCATTTACATTTCTGTACAGTTATTGAAGGAACACTTAATGTTGGTGAGAAATTAAATTTAATCGTAGAAAAACAAGCACGTGCTTTCATTACACGTAACCATACAGCAACACATTTACTTCAAAAATCATTAAGGATAGTACTAGGTGACCATATTGCTCAAGCAGGTTCTTATGTTAGTAGTGATCGATTAAGATTTGACTTTAATCATTTTGAAGCAATTAAAAAAGACCAATTAACTGAAATAGAAAAGATTGTCAATGAAAAAATTTATGAAAGTATGTCAGTTCACATTGAAGAAATGTCAATCACTAAGGCAAAAGAAAAAGGCGCAACAGCATTATTTAATGAAAAATATGGTGATATAGTACGTGTTGTTAGTGCTAGTGATTTCTCAATTGAATTATGTGGTGGATGTCATGTAACTAATACTTCAGAAATCGGCTTATTTAAAATAATATCTGAATCAGGAATTGGAGCAGGTATTAGACGTATTGAAGCAGTAACTAGTAGTAAAGCTGTAGAATATCTTCAAAATTATGTTCAAAATGTAGAAGCAATCGCAAATAATTTAAAAGCAAACGTTCATGATGTAGTAGATAAAGTAAGTATTTTAATTGATGAAAATAAAGCATTACAAAAAGAATTAGAAGCAATACGTAATAAACTAGCTAATATTGAAGCAAATGAATTAGTTAATCATGTTAAAATGATTAATGGCTATAATGTTTTAACCGCAACTGTAAAAAATATTGAAATTAATGCATTAAGAAACATGATTGACAATTTTAAAGACAAACTAAAAAGTGTAATCGTTGTTTTAGCTAACATTGAAGCCGATAAAGTTATGTTTATGACGGGTGTAAGTAAGGATTATGTCGCTAAAGGTGTTCATGCTGGAATGTTAGTAAAGGAAATGGCATCTATATGTGGTGGAAATGGTGGAGGAAGACCAGATTTCGCACAAGCAGGAGCTAAAAACGTAGAAAAAGTAGAGATAGCACTTAATTTTTTAAACGATTATTTAAAAAATAAGTAAATCTATATCTATTTTTTACAAATAATGGTATAATGTCAACGAGATATTAGGTTAAAATAAAGGATGTAAAGAATGAAAATTTTAGGACTTGATTTGGGCTCTAAAACATTAGGAATAGCTATGAGTGACCCCCTAGGTTATACAGCACAAGGAATAGAAACATTTACCTTCCACGAAAACGATTATAATTTAGCGATAAATCGTGTTAAAGAAATAATTGAAAAAAACCCGATAAAAAAGGTAGTTTTAGGGTATCCTAAAAACATGAATGGCACGATTGGTGAACGCGCAAAAATTTGCGAAGTTTTTGCAGAAACTATGCGTAAAGAGCTTAATGTTGAAGTTGTTTTATGGGATGAAAGAATGACAACTATGGAAGCTGAAAAAATACTTATTGATGCCAACATGTCTCGACAAAAAAGAAAGAAAGTTATTGATAAAATGGCTGCAGTAGTATTACTACAAAGCTATTTAAATAGTAATTAATGAGGTGAAAAAAATGGATGAAAATTTCTTAACAGTAGTAGATGAAAATGGTAATGAAATATTATGCGAAATAATATTTACATTTGACTCAGAAGACTACAAAAAATCTTATGTACTTTATACTCCAGTAGAAACTAAAGATGATGACGAAGAAGTTGAAGTATTATGTTCTTCATTTGTACCTTCAAAAGATGGTGCAATTGGTCAATTAATGCCAATCGAAAGTGATGAAGAATGGGAAATGGTAGAAGAAATATTCAATACATATTTATCAAATATGGATGATGAAGACTTTGATGATGAAGAAGAAGATGACCATGAATGTGGTTGCGGACATCATCATCATGGTGATAAAGACCATGATTGCGAATGTGACCATGACCATGAAGATCACGAATGTGAATGTGGACATAAAGAAAAATAAGGTGATTTAAAGGAGCTTAGGCTCCTTTTTTCTTTTTCTTTTTCCATTTTTTTTGTCGAAATAAAACCTTTAGAAATATTTGACTTTACGATTTCATGATGATAATGTAATAAACAGGATGTCTAAGTAAGCGTTTTCAATCGAAAACGTTTTAGTTACTATAGGAGGTAAATTACGTGAGAAAAAAGTATTCTAGAGGAGGATTATTCTTTTTTGTTTTATTATGTTTATTGTGTTTTTTTGTTGGAATAACAAAAAGTTTTGCATATGACATACCAGAAACTAATCCTTTATTTCAAACACAATCAGACGATGCTTATACTTGGTTAAAATTGCAACATGAATTAGCTAAACTAGATTCTGGGGATCCAAGTGGGTTGGTAGATAGTTTTGAAGATTTTTCTGGACTAAATCAGCCCATAACTGAAGCATTTACGTATGATCAAGCAGTCGCAGCAATTGCTTTTTTAGTTAAAGGTGATATAGACCACGCTGAATCAGTCTTATCAACATTACAACAGCTACAAGATCCTGATGGTTCTTGGTGTAATTCGTATTGGTATAATGGATATTGGGGTGCTGAACTTAGAAAACATGTGGGTCCAGCTATATGGGTAGCACTAGCTGTACAAAATTATGAAGTAATAACAGGCGATACCACAACTTACCACAATATGGCGATAAAAGCTATTGATTGGTCACTTCAATTCCAAAAAGAAAACGGGGGAGTGGCAGGTGGGCAAACAACTTGGGACATTCAAAATGTTTGGACCAACGAAGTTTGGACTGGAACTGAACATAATATTGATATATATCCTGCATTACTATATTTTGCCTCAACAACACCTGTTAAAGAAGTTGCTTATACAAATGCAGCTATAAAGGTTAGATCATTCTTAAATAATGTTGTGTGGGATAAAGAAAACAATCGTTTTTATGGTGGCTATAAAAATGACACTAAATTAGTTGACCCATTTGTGCCACTTGATGTAAACCCATGGAGCGTCATGGCTTTAGGTGTATCAGATGGAGAAATAGATTATGCAGCATCTTTAGATTATATCGAAAACGCTTCAGGTGATCCCATTACTGGAAATGGTACATTGGAACACCCAAAATATGTTTATTCATTAACTTATAATGATGTTGGTGACTTAATGACAGGCTATGATTTTGATTGGCAAAGTGATCATGGGGTAGGCAATCCTAAATGGGGAGGTGGATTCTATGACGCTGATATATGGTTAGAAGGATCTACGTTTATGGCTGGTGCGTATTATGCACGAGGCGATGATGATAAAGGTGATTCAATTTTAATGGAAATAGCGAGTAAACTAGGAACTAATGGACCCAGTTTAGGTGGACTACCTTATTCCCTAAAAGGAAGTAACAATAATTATTGGCGCATGTTACAACAAAATTGTGTATCAAGTACGGGTTGGTTTGTGATTATTGCGGCTAAATGGAATCCTTTTACTGCTTCTCATTTATCTTTAGTAGAGCAGGTAAGTAAACCACAATTTAGTTTAGGTAGTGGATCTTATCCTAGTAGCAAAGAAGTTACTATTACTTCTGTTACTGAAGGAGCTACAATTCGTTACACATTAGATGGTTCAGTACCCAATGAAACATCTCTAATTTACAATGGTCCAATTACTGTATCGGAAACACTTGAATTAAAAGCAATCGCTTATAAAGATTCAATAAAAGCTTCTCAAGTTGTTATCGCAAAATATTTTATAAATGATACAGTTAGCTATCCTACATTTAACTTGAAAAATGGTAGTTATTCAGGACCACAACAAGTAAGTATTTCTACATCCACAAATGATGCGGTTATAAAATATACGATTGATGGGACAGTTCCTAATATTAATTCACTCACTTATACTGGACCGTTTATCATTACTGAAGATATTACAATTACTGCAATGGCAGTCAGGGATGGATTTAAAAATTCATTAACTACAAGAGTAAACTATGTTATTCAAACTCCACTAGATCAGCCAACATTTAGTGTTTCTAGTGGTCAATATAATAGTGCTCAAGTTGTTTCAATTTTAAGTAATGAATCAAATACTTTAATTAGATATACTGTCGATGGTTCGATACCTACTACAGAGTCACCCATCTACACGACTCCAATAACGATTTCAAGTACTAAAACAATAAAATCATTTGTACAAAAAGAAGGCAAAGGAGATTCGGAAATAGCTGAAGCAACCTATACCATTAACTCTGCTTCTTTTAGTGCAGAAATAATAGAAACAGGAAGTAGTGCTACCGTTTATTTTAATGCAGGTGCTACTTGGGTAGATATTCATTACAAAATCAATAATAATGGGCAACAAAATGTAAGAATGATTGATAATCCTGAAAAAAATTATCAAGAAGTAATCATCAATAATGTTAAACCAGGTGACATTATTTCTTACAATTTTACATATATGAAAGGTGTAGGAGCAAAAGATACTGAATGGACCACTTATACAATAGGAACACCACCTGTAAATCAAGAAAAAGTAACCATTCCAGTAGTAAGTTTGGCAAGTGGCACCTTCACAGAAAAACAATCCGTTACAATAACATGTGATACGGTCGGAGCAGTAATTAAATACATAATTGATGACAATCCACTTGAAGTTTCAGTTGTATATACAGTACCAATTACAATTTATGGTACTGCAAATTTAAGAGTGTATGCTACTAAAGAGGGGTTTAAAGACTCTGATGTACTTTCAGTTTTATATAAAATTAATTTACCAGTAGATGAAGAAGAAGAGCCAATTTTTGTACCAAATGAACCAGTAGATCCAATAGATCCGATAAATCATAAAGACCCCATAAAGACTAAAGGAAATAATACAAGTTTTTTCATAATCGGTGGAGTAGTTCTAATCATTTTAGCAGCAGGGGGATATTTAGTTGTTAAAAAAGATAAAACCGTTTAAATCAAGCTAAGCTTGTTTAAAAATTTATAAGGTAGAGGGAAAAATGATTATGAGATTGTGTTCTAAAAAAATCATTATGAGTTTAATGATTTTAATTTCACTTTTAACAGTATCAGCATGAAAAAAAGATTCTGAAAAATGTTAAATGATGCTTTGGTATTCATTGAAGAGAATTTGACAATGAATGTTACTTCAGACTTTCTATTACCAGAATTAAATGATGATTTTAATGATGTTACGATAGAATGGTCTAGTAGTAATACTGCAATTATTGGGAATGATGGAAATTTAATTCAACCTAATTTTGATACTGAAATCAATATAACAATTAAGTTGAGTTATAAAGACAAAAGTTTAGAGAAAGTTGTAAAAGTAACAGCTGTAGGTAAATCTGAACAAACAAGAGTTGAAGAAGCAAAAGCAACGCTAACAATCCCAACAGAATTAATTAGTGAAAATTTGACATTACCAATAAGTAATCATACAAATGGTGCTAGTATTTCATGGGCAACATCAAACTCAGATGTTATAAGTAATACTGGGGTAGTAACGAGAACAAAAGTTTTAGAAACAGTAACATTGACTGCAACATTAACTATTGGTGCTGCGTCAGCAACAAAAGAATTTACTGTAACTGTAAATAAAGTTAATATTGTGAGTGAAACATTTACTCCCATTACAAAATTAAACTATATTTATGGGGAAGAATTAGATTTAGATGGTGGAGAAGTAACTGTTACATACGAAGAAAATATCGTTGATCATGTTGATTTAGAAATAGGAATGATTAGTAACTATGATAAAAACACATTAGGTAATCAAGAAGTTGCAGTAACTTATAATAGTAAATCCTTTAAATTTAATGTAAATGTGTTAGATCAAATTGAAACTTTAATATTAACTAACCCAACAAAATTAGAGTACATTTATGGAGAACCAATAGATATAACAGGAGGTTTATTAAAAGCAACTTATAAATCAGGAAAAATAGAAGATGTAACTATATTATCTTCAATGATTAGTGGTTATAATTCTAATGTGTTAGGAAATCAAACTGTAAAAGTGACAATTGATGGTAAAGAAAATACATTTAATGTAGTTATATTAGACAAATTAGAAAAAACAGAATTAGTAGCACCAACAAAGATTCAATATTTTGTTGGTGAAGAATTAGATTTAACAAATGGATTAATCAAGAAAACATATAAATCAGGACTCATTGAAACATTCAATTTAGAACTTGTAATGGTAAGTGGATATGATAAAAATATCACTGGAGATCAAAATTTGACTGTAACATATGAAACAAAACCTTATTTTTATGATGTCGAAGTGGTTGATGAAGTTACAGAATTAACTCCACCTACTAAAGTAGAATATTTATATGGTGAAGAATTGGATTTAACGGGAAGTGCACTTAAAACAACAAATAGTTTAGGTGAAATTACTAATACTCCTATTACAATGGATATGGTAAGTGGTTATGATCGAATGACATCAGGAAATCAAACTGTAACAGTGACTTACGAAGAACAAGTATTTACGTTTGTAGTTACAGTAGCTGATAGTACAGCGATTAAATTACCAACTCCATTTGGTATTGTAACGACTCCAACTGGCATTAACTGGGGCTTAAGTGAAGAAATTCGTCATGCTACTGGATTTAAAGTTTATATTGAAGGTGTAGTTGGATCCCCTTTTACAACCAAAATATTCGGTAGTTTTAATATTATCGATTTAAATTTAGAGCCTGGAACTTATAGTATAAGTCTTCAAGCGTATGGAGATGGAATAAATTATGCAGATTCTGATTTATCCGGTACAATCGAATTAACAGTTCATGAAGTAGATCAATTAGCAGCTCCTACAGGTATTGTAACTAATGATACAGGTATAGTTTGGGGTGCAGTAGGAAATGCGGTTAGTTATAAAGTCAATATTGAAGGTGTAGTTGGTTCGCCATTTACATCGAATATCGCATCATTTAACTTACTTGATATAGGCTTAATACCTGGAAATACATATATTATTAAAATTCAAGCAATTGGAAACGGAATTCATTTTACAAATTCCGATTTATCAGTTGAATATAGTTATACCGTTCCAGAGAGTGTAAAAATATCATCTCCAAATGGCATAGTCCCAACCCAAACTGGATTTAACTAGGGTGCACAACCTACAGCATCAGGATTTAAAGTATATATTGAAGGCGTTGTTGGTTCACCATTTAATGTACCAGCTGGTCAATATACATTTAATATTAGTACATTGAATTTACTACCAGGTGAATATAATGTTACATTTCAAGCTCTTGGTAATGGTTCAATATTACTTGATTCAGATTTAACAGATGTATTTCATTTAATAATCAATGATCCAAATCAAAGTGTAAAATTAGCGACTCCTTTTGGAATAGTCTTAATTGAAACTCATTTAGAATGGGCAGCAATCGGTAATGCTCAAAATTATCTAGTTTATATTGAAGGTGCAGCTAGTTCACCATTTATGACAATCGGACCAACTATTGAAATGCTTGATAAAGGATTAACACCAGGCAAGACATACAATGTACGTATTCAAGCGATTGGAAACGGCACAACTTATTTAGATTCAGATCAGTCTGGCATATTTACTTTTAATTGTCCAAGTAATGTTAAACTAGCAACTCCTTTTGGAATAGTTAAAACAGATTTTGGTTTTAACTGGGGAGCTCAACCTACAGCAACGGGGTTTTACGTCTATGTTGAAGGTGTAGTTGGTTCACCATTTAATGTACCAGCTGGTCAATATACATTTAATGTTATAAACCTTAACTTACCAATAGGAACTTATGAAATTAAAATTCAAGCTAAAGGAAACGGTGGCACATTATTAGATTCAGATTTATCAAGTATACTAACATTTGATATAGTTGAAGTAATCGAAGAAGTGAATTTAGCGATTGGTGCACTAGCTACATCTAATAGTGGTGATGCTTCTGCTCCTCAAGCCATCGATAATAATATGTCATCTAGATGGGAAAGTGCACATGGTAATGATGATGTGCAAATTACAATTAATCTAGGTGAAGTAAAAATGATTAATACTGTAGTATTGAAATGGGAAGGGGCATACGCAAAACAATATAAGCTTCAAGTTTCAAATGACAATATCAATTTCACTGATGTATATGTTGAAACTAATTCAAATGGTGATACGGATCATATAACATTAGAAAATATAAATGCACAATATGTCCGTATGCAAGGTATTGAAAGAGCTTTAGTATATGGCTATTCATTACTTGAGTTTCAAATCTACTATGTTATCTAAACAATCATTAATTTAAACTACAAAAGTTAGGAACTATGTGAACTGCTCCCTGTCAAGTGGACAGTGTAAAAAAATAAAAATATTAACTTGCTAAGGCTTGATTTCGATATTCAATCGGAGTCAAGTCTTTTAATCT
>JARDZP010000126.1 GCA_029240795.1 Haloplasmataceae bacterium
AGAAAAAGGAATGATAATTTGAAATATTTTGTTGTTAGTGATATCCATGGACATTTTTATGAATTGATCAAAGCATTACATGGAAAGTATGATGAATATAATCCAAACCATAAATTAATTGTCGCAGGTGACCTTTTTGATCGGGGTACTCAGAATGTCGAGGTGTTTAATTATTTATATAGACTAAAAAATGAAGGTAAGGCAATTATTATTAAAGGAAATCATGATAGTTTTTTTGATGACTTAATAAATGAAAATTATGATGGCGTATTGTGGAATATAAGTCATAATGGTTTTAGTAAGACTTTAACATCATTTGCTCCTAATTGTGATTATTTCAAAGACATAAAAGAATCTATAGAAACGAATTATCCACATTTAATAATTTTTCTGAGAGGTTTGCCTTATTACTATGAAACAAAAAATTACATCATTACACATGCGGGTCTCGATTTTAGTAATGGTGACTGGCATGACGGAAATTGGAAACATGCTATTTGGACAAGAACTGAAGAATTCTTTGAAATAGATTTGAAAAAACAGTACAATATAGATAAACAAGTCATTGTTGGACATCGCTTTGCTTATAAATTAAGAAAAGCGTTTAAAGGAGAAGAAAGCTATTCGACTTATATACATGATGACGGACAAAAAATCGCTATCGATGGTGGAGTGGTACTATCTAAACAAATAAATGTCTATAAATTTGAAGATGAATGTGAGGGATAATTATGTTTAAATATGTTTTATTAGGTCTTTTGGGAGGATTTTGTTTCTTAATCCTTTCTTTAATAATGTTATTCTATATCACCGATGTTTTTAATCTATCTTTATCTTTAAAAACAATAGAAACTTTACAATCGATTAGAGCAAAATTACCAGATATAATCATAATCTATGTCTTTGTTTCAGCATTAATTGTTTTGATGTATGATCAATTGACAGGTGGTAAAAATCAAAAAGAAAGCGATAATCTTTTAGAATTATTTCTTTCTGATATAAAAAATAAAGCTGATAATGATTTATTAATCAGTTATAAAGAAAAAGATGAATCAAGAATTAATAAATTGACTTTATATCAAGATAAAAGATTCATAAGTGAATTGATCAAATATAATCATATTGAGACTTTAAAGTATTTAATTAAAAATGATTTTGATATTTCAAATTATGAAACTGAAATTGAAAAATTAATATCTAAATCATATGTGACTAAAAATCGTGATGTTGAAGATTTTGCCGATTTCTTTGCTGATCGAATTTAATTATTCATAACGTTGTGCAATAAAAAATAATGTTATCATTAGAATTGCTACAAGATAGTATGGACTAAATTTTAAGTGTGTTGTTTTAAAGACTTTGTTTTTATAATAATAGTTTTCTTTATTTATTATTAAAGAGGGTATTGTAATTGTTAAAATAAAAAACGCTATTGACATTATAAAATATAAATCATATTCTTTACCTGGAAAAAAATAGTTAAATAAATGTAATAAAGGTAAACCTAAAAGGTTAATAAAGTACTTTAATATAAGATTTGTAAGCTGATTGGCTTTATGCAAATCTTTATTTATTTCAGGGATAATGGTATCAATGTTACTCTGATTATGAAAGTAATAGAAATAAACTTTTTGATTTATATTGTTAAAACCCAGTGATAGTAATCGTTTATAATCAAAATGATCAGTATTAACAAGATAAAATAAGTCATCATTTATTTGTAAGATATCGATTAAAAGTTTGAATTCTGTTAAAAGGTCATTTTCAAAGATACTATCAGAGAATACTATTTCATAACAAGTTAGCGAATTTCTTATAATAATTATTGATTTTATTAATTCATCTAAATCGTAAACTAAGACATCTTCATTTAAATTATAGCGTGAACCTTCAATGAACTTAGTACTATCAAGATAAACTTTCTGATTTACTTCATTCAGTGTATAAAAAGTATTAATAAATGCGGTCGAATTATCCACAAGTATAATTCCAGCATATTTATTGCTAAGAAAAAAGAGGTGGTGGTCATCAAGTATCTTTATAAAAGGAAAGAATAACACTTCATAAGCAAGATCGCTTAAAATGATCGTTTGTTTATAGATGGTTTTATTATTAATTTCTGATTTTAATAAATCATTTGCTGTTATTGAATAGATATCTTTTGATTTCTCAAAAATAATATAATCCTCATAAAGATAGTCTTTTAGTCTTTTATATAGAATTTGATCACATACGATGGCTGAAATTGATTTTAGATATTTAAATAACTGATCTAAAAAGTCATTAATATTAAAATTAATTCCACAGTTTGAATAGATATAACAAGTTTGACGTAATTTATCAGTAATCGCAATTATATTATAGGTGTCATCAATTAATAAAAAAGCTTTATTTTTGTATTTCTTTTTACGTCTAATCAAAAAGCTTAACACACTGTCTATTTCACTTATAGTTACTTCATCTAAATAACCATTATGAATAAAATAAGGTAATACTTCTTTTAATAATTTATCATTAATAATATATTTTTTCATATTTACTCACCCAATCATTTTATACTTCTATATTTTATACTATTTTAATTAATACTTAAATAATAATCTTGACAAAAGTTTATTTTTTAATATAATTTAAGTGACAATTTGCGAGAATGGCGGAATTGGTATACGCGCATGTTTGAGGTGCATGTGGTTTAACTGTGAGGGTTCGAGTCCCTTTTCTCGCACCATTAGAAGAGAACGCACTTACTTTTAAAAGTGAGTGTTTTTTTATAAAGGAAAGGAGAAAATGATGAACGAATTAGGAACAAAAAAAATAGAGACCGAAAGACTTATTTTAAGAAGATTTAATATTAATGATGTGGACCAAATGTATAATAATTGGGCAAATGATGAATTGACTTGTAGATATTTAACTTGGAAAGTTCACGGAAGTAAAGAAGTAACTAGAAATTTTATTTTATCTCAAATTTCTAATTATGATGACCCTTATTATTTTAATTGGGTTGTAGAAAGAAAAGTAGATGAAACACTTATTGGGAGTATAAGTGTTGTTCATATGTCTCTTAAAAATTCAATTTGTGAAATTGGATATTGTTACGGTTCAGGGTTTTGGAATAAAGGATATGCTACCGAGGCACTAAGGGCAGTAATTGAATTTCTTCTAAAAGAGGTAGAAATTACATTGATAGAATTGAATCATATTTCAATTAATCCAGCAAGGTTATGTTAAAAGCAGGAATGAAATATGAAGCAACTTTACGTTCAAGACGAGTGGATGAATTAACAGGAAAAAGAGTAGATTTGGTAAAGTATTCAATAATTAAGGAAGAGTTATAAAGTCATTTAAGTTGGCTTTTTTGCTATGATATTATAATATCTTTATAAAATAATTATTTCATTAAAATAAAGTTATTTAAAACTATATATAGTCATGAATTAAAAAAGTATGGATTAAATTAGCCTGCGATAAAAATATTAGTACATGAATATATAAAAAAAAGAGATTTTAAAATAATTATATAATGATCAGTAAAAGAATAATTCTGTTCATTGAAACAATCATTTTTTTATATATTTCCTATTCGTTAGTGTTTTCTTCTGGAAATTATAAAAATAAGTAGACTAAATTAAATAAATTTGTTAGAATAATGTAGGAATGCTGACATAGCACAGCTGGTAGTGCATCGCCATGGTAAGGCGAAGGTCGTAGGTTCAAATCCTATTGTCAGCACCATTATATTCAAATATAACTATTAAATTAGGCTAGCAATTTCTGCCAGCCTTTTTATTTTTTTGCGATACGCCCGTTATACGCCTTTAAAATATATCTTTAAAAGTTTCATCCATTTTCTCAACTTCATCTTTATCAAAACCAGTAAAGTGAGTATAGACTTTTAATGTGGTTTCATAATCTTCATGTCCTGCTAATTGTTGGATTGATTTCGGTTTCATGCCTTGCAACATAGTGATAAATGTATGCCTTAATCGATGCGGTCTAACTTTAATTCCTGTTTTATCATCAAGCGAGGAAGAAATAGATAAAATTATGAGTAAATAAGTTGAAGATGAGTCAATAGAAGTTATCACAGACTATGAAATTATAGAAAATGGCGAAGTAATATTTAAAAACGACGATAATATACTTTTAGACTATAACAATCTATCAGAAAATGATGAATATAAAATGTTTTATCGAGCCGCGAAATACTGTATAGAAAGAAATAGATATAACTAATGGCTAATAAAACAATACATAAATCGCGGTAATACAATTGCTGATAAAATTATAAATAAAATGTTCCTATTGTCAGCACCATTATATAGAATTTTATTGGTTGACTAAGTCAATCAATTTTTATTTTTATTAGACATTTTATATCTATCGTTTTATAATTAAGATAAGGATAATAAGCAGAAAAAGAATAATAGGTGATATAATGTTTAAATTAATTAAAAATGTTTGTATCTATAGTCCTATTTATTTAGGAAAAAAAGATATCTTAATCTGTAATGATAAAATTATAAAAATTGAAGAAAATATTGATTATAATGATGCATTAATAATTGATAAAAGTGGTATGATTGCGATACCTGGTATCATCGATCAACATGTTCATGTAATAGGTGGTGGTGGTGAAGGTGGTTTTCACACACGAACGCCTGAAGTGAAATTGTCTGAACTCGTTGCTAATGGTATTACTACTGTCGTTGGCTTATTAGGTACAGATAACATTACTAGAAGTGTTGAAGATTTAGTAGGAAAAAAAGATATTGTCTTCATTGATGAAATTATTGGTTGTAAACTAGCATTATCAGACCATCGTAGTTCACAAGTGACTGATGATGAATTAATCAGACTAGTATCAGTTGTTAGAGTGGCAGGTTTGATCTCAGGGAAAGCGGGAATTGTCGCCCTCCATGTAGGTAATGATTCATTAATGTTAAATCAAGTTATGAAAGTAATTGATAATACAAGTTTACCTATCAGCCATTTCCGTCCTACTCATGTTAATCGCAATAAACAATTATTTGAAAACACATTAACCTTTTTAAGAAGAGGTGGGACTGTTGATTTAACAGTTGGGAATGATTTTGAAATATTAAAAGAAAATATTAAATTATTAAAAGCTAATAATTTAGCATTAGATCGTGTAACATTTAGCTCTGATGGTAATGGAAGTTGGTCAAGATATGATCAAAATGGTAAACTAATAAAAATGGGTGTATCTGGTTGTGAT
>JARDZP010000044.1 GCA_029240795.1 Haloplasmataceae bacterium
ATTATCACTTATTTGAAGGTCAAACTACAATTAATGGTTTAAATCCACATTCACATAGATATTACGGAAGAACGAGTTTATAAAAAATAATAGGACTGTAACGAAATTAAAAAAAGATTTTAATTGGATTACAGCCCTATTTTTATGAAAAAAAAAGGGAATATTTTAAGCTGAAAATTGAATGTTTTTTCATTGATATAAATTTATGTTCAAGACGAAAAAAGTACTAGGTGTTTCCAAATCATTAATAAATATTAAAGAAGGTGAACTGAGTTTATAATTCTGATTATTAACACTGAATGTACATGCACAAGTTTGAACTAAAATTAATTCAAAAAAATTCTGATTATTTTTATTTCTAGTTCATCTATCTTTCTTTTATTCATTTGAATATCATTATACATCGTATACCTCATAAATTATAATAAACTTTTGCAAGCTTGTTGAAAAGCAAAAAATGCCTAGATTATTTATTCTTTTACCATTATAATAAAATTAAGATAATAGAGGTGGAGTATGAAAAAATTTAGTGATTACAAAAAACTTGACGATTTAGTTCATGATTTAGACTTAGGGATTGATCATTTCAATCTTGATGTACTTAAAGAAGAAGTAGATTTAGGTATAATCAAAGTTAATAATCGTTTTGTCGTACAACCAATGGAAGGTGTAGACGCTAATTTAGATGGTACACCAAGTGAATTAACCTTAAGAAGATATGAAAGATTCGCTCGAGGTGGTGCTGGATTAATCTGGTTTGAAGCAACTGCTGTGACTAAAGAAGGTAGAACGTCTAGAAACCAGTTATTTATTCGTAATGATAATGTTTCTGCGTTTAAAGAGCTAGTTAATAAGATGAATGCATGGAAAACAGAAGAATTTGGAGCAAATTATAAACAAGCATATTTTCTTCAATTAACGCATTCAGGACGGTTTAGTAAACCAAATAATGTTTCAGAACCAGTTATTAGTTATCATAATCCTTATCTAAATGAAAAATTACCGATTGATCCGTGTTATGAAGTCATCACTGATGAGTATTTGGAAGAACTTGAACAAAAATATGAAGACGCTGCAGTTTTAGCATATGAAGCTGGATTTCATGGTGTAGATGTGAAATGTTGTCATCGTTATTTGATTTCAGAATTAACTTCTGCTTATAATCGTGATGGATTATATGGTGGAGATTTTTCTAATCGTATTCGTTTCCTTATCAATGTGGTAAAAAGAATCAAAAATCGTTTAGGAGATAAAATAGCGGTCGCGGTCCGTTTAAATATTTATGATGGTATTCCTTATCCATTTGGATTTGGTGTTGATAAAGATGATCATACTAAACCAGATTTTTCTGAACCAATTAAATTAATTGAGATCATTAAAGATCTAGGCGTTAAAGTCATAAATATAACAATGGGAAGTCCCTATTATTATCCACATGTTAACCGTCCATTTGATACTGGTGGCTATCTACCACCTGAAGATCCAGCTGATGGAGTTAGAAGATTACTTCAAGGTGCTGAAGTTATTCAAAAGACTTTTCCTGATTTAATAATTGTAGGAACAGGATATAGTTGGTTAAGACAATATGCTCCTCAAATAGCTGCTGGTCTTGTTCATAAGAAAAGTATTTCAATGATTGGATTTGGACGAGCATCATATGCAAATCCTAACTTAGCTCGTGATATCATTGAAAAAAATGAATTCAATCTTAAGAGGACTTGTATTACATGTAGTAAATGTTCTGATTTAAAGAAACTTTCATTAAAATGTGGATGTGTAGTAAGAGATATAGAGGTTTATCTACCTATCTATCAAGAAGCATTTAAAAAGGGGAGAATTTAATGAAAAAAGTTGCGGTTGTAACTGGTGGAACTCGTGGACTAGGTAAAGCTATCGTTTTACAGCTTTTAAAAGAAGATTATTATGTGAGTATTATTGGTACTAAGTTGTTAGTAGAAAATGATATGAGTGACTTTGATCCTTATAAAGATTCATATCTATATGTTCAGGCAAATATTGAAAAAAGTGAAGATCGTAAAAGAATAATTGATGTAACATTAAAAACTTATGATCGTCTTGATGTTTTAGTTAATAACGCTGGTGTAGGACCACTAGTACGTAATGATCTTTTGAATACTACAGAAGAAAGCTTTGATTTTGTCAATAATATAAATTTAAAAGGGACTTTCTTTTTAACGCAATATGCCGCAAATAAAATGATTGAGTTAAAAAATAATGATCATACAATAAATCCAGTAATTATCAATATTGCTTCTATGTCAAGTTATACTTCATCAACTAACCGTGGAGAATACTGTGTTTCTAAAGCTGGAATCAGCATGATTACCAAGTTATTTGCGGACAGATTAGCTGAATATGACATTTTGGTCTATGAAGTAAGACCGGGTATCATGTTTACCGATATGACTCGCGATGTGAAAGACAAATACGAAAATTTAATTAACAATGGTATTACACCCATTAAACGTTGGGGGCAAGGGCAAGATGTTGCGGATGCGGTGAGTGTATTATGCTCACATAAACTTTCGTTTTCAACAGGAGAAGTTATAAATGTAGACGGTGGTTTCCATTTAAGAAGATTATAAGGGTGAGTGTATGAAAAAAGATTATTTAAAACTAAATAATATGAATATTCCTATCTTTTCTTTGAATACAGTTGTTGTTGGGAGTGGAGCAGCTGGTTTTAACGCTGCTGATTCTTTATACCAATTAGGACAAAAGGATATCGCGATTGTTACTGAAGGAATTAAACTCGGAACATCTCGCAATACTGGCTCCGATAAACAAACCTACTATAAATTGAGTTTATCAGGTAATGTTGGAGATTCAGTTTATGAATTAGCAGAAACATTATTTGATGGAGGAGCTAAACACGGTGATCTTGCGCTGATTGAAGCAGCTTTATCTACACAATGTTTTTATAAATTAGTTGATTTGGGCGTTCCTTTTCCAACGAATCAATTTGGTGAATTTGTTGGCTACAAAACTGATCATGACCCAAGACTTAGAGCCACATCAGCTGGTCCATTAACTTCAAAATATATGGTTGAGAAATTAGAACGTGCCGTTAAATTAAAAGATATTATGATTTTTGATAAACATCACGTGATTGGTATAATAACAGATGTTGAACATAAAGAAAAGAAAGCAGTTGGATTAATTACTTTTAACAAAGATAAAATAAACAGTGAAGGTTATGGATTAACATGTTTTAATTGTACTAACATTATTTTTGCGGCTGGTGGACCTGCCGGAATGTATGAAGCTTCGGTTTATCCTAGGAGTCAAACGGGTTCAATCGGGATTGCGTTTGATGCTGGTGTGAAAGGTGTTAATCTAACAGAATCACAATTTGGGATTGCTTCAACTAAGTTTAGATGGAATTTATCTGGGTCTTATCAGCAAGTAATTCCACGTTATCTATCTACTTCTGTAGACGGAAAAGACGAAAGAGAGTTCTTGTTTGACTCATTAACGCCACAACAAGTTTTTAACGCGGTTTTTCTAAAAGGATATCAATGGCCATTTGATATAAAAAAAGTAAATGACATCGGTTCTTCAATCATTGATATTCTTGTATATCAAGAAACTTATTTAAAAGGTAGAAAAGTATTTATGGATTTTCGTCAAAACCCTAGTCAATTTGATTTTGGTTTATTAAATGAAGAAACATACACCTATTTAAAACGCTGTAATGCATTACTTGAAACACCAATAAAGAGATTAAGAGCGATGAATGAACCAGCTTATGAATTATATAAACTACATGAAATTGATTTAGAAACGGAATTATTAGAAATAAATGTCTGTAATCAACATAGTAACGGTGGATTAGTTGGTGATATTAATTGGGAAAGTAATGTGAAACATTTCTTCCCAGTTGGTGAAGTCAATGGCTCTCATGGAATTTATCGTCCAGGTGGGTCTGCATTAAATTCAACTCAAGTCGGTTCAAACCGTGCTTCACTTCATATTAAATTTAATTATAATGAATATCCCATGGATGTTGATAAATTTAAAACTGTTTCGTTAAGATTATTGAATCAAAAATATGAGTGGTGTAGTTTTTTATTAAACGATAAAAACAAAACAAATAAAGTTAAACTTACAGAAGCTTTGAAAAACTTAAAATCAAGAATGTCTAAATATGGAGCATTTATTCGTGATGAAAAATTAGTTAAACAAACTATTTTTGAATGTAAGAATGACTTAAAAGATTGGTATAAAAAAGTTTATATTACAAGTAAGAGTGATTTAGTAATCGCTTTTCAATATTATGATTTATTAATTACTCAATTAACATATTTAAGTGCGATAGATGAATATATCAATAAAAACGGTTGTAGTCGTGGATCTGCTTTAATCAGAACTGATCAAGGTAATCTTCCACTTCCAAATTTAAATGAAGTATTCCGTTTTGTGATAAATGAAAATCAATATTTAGATCAAGTTTGCGAAGTTGAATATAAAAATTTAGATTGTGAATTTGAATGGATAAAAGTCAGACCAATACCTCATGAAAATAATTGGTTTGAAAATGTATGGAAAAGTTATCGTGAAAGGATGAGTAAAGATGAAAAAAGCGATTTTAATGACTGATGGTAACAAATTATATAATGTTTATCCTGAAAATATTTTAAACTTAATAAAACAGAAGGTTTCATTATTTGGAACAGTTATTAATAGTAAAAATATAAATGAATATAAAGAAGAAATAAAACAAGCAGAACTAATCTTTACAACATGGGGAATGCTTTCTTTTACAGAAGAGGAAATCGCTAACTTAATGCCAAATTTAAAGATGATTTTTTATGCAGCAGGTTCAGTTAAGTATTTTGCTCAACCATTTATAAATAAAGGTATTAAAGTTATTAGTGCATGGCAAGCAAATAGTATACCCACTGCTGAATTTGCGGCTACACAAATTGTTTTAGCAAATAAAGGTTTTTATCAATCACAATTACTTGTGAAAAAAACTAGCTATTATTCTGCATTGCATTTTAATGATTTTTATCCTGGTAACTATGGTGTCAAAGTTGGTTTATTAGGTGCAGGCATGGTGGGTAGTCACGTTATAAAGATATTGAATGGAATGGGAGTTAATGTTGACATTTTAGTGTATGACCCTTTCTTAAGTGAAGAAAGAGCTAAATTTCTTGATGTTAAAAAAACTGATTTAGAAACTATTTTTAGTACATGTCAAACTATTTCAAATCATCTCGCAAATGTTGAACAAACACAAAAAATGATTACAAGAGCCCATTTTGAAAAAATGCTTCCTTATGCGACTTTTATTAATACAGGTAGAGGGCAACAAATTGTTGAAGAGGATCTTATAAATGCTCTTAAGGAAGTTCCAACAAGAACAGCAGTTCTTGATGTAACTTTTCCTGAACCTCCACTGCCTGATAGTGAATTATTAAATATGGATAATGTGTTCTTAACACCACATATTGCTGGTAGTAAAGGTAATGAATTAGCAAGAATGTCTCAATATATGGTCGAAGAATTAATTAGATGGATGAACGGGGAAAACTTAAAATATAATGTTTCTCTAGAAATGCTTACAACAATGGCATAATATATAAAGGAAACCAGAATCAACAATGAGAGTATGTAGTTATTTAAGAAGGTAAATACTAAAATGATAATTTACCTAACAGATCCTTATTAAAAATGTTATGATATAATATTGAATAATTGACATTATTCTATTTATATCATATAATAAATATTAATCAAAATTATATAGTAAATATAAAAACTGTGAAATGGAAAAGTATGAATATCTCATGTTTATAGAGAGTGGCGAACGGTGGAAAGCCATAGCAAGGATATTAAGAAAATCACCATCGAGTTGATCACTGAAATAAGTAAGTTGATCCGTCATTCCACGTTAAGGAATAGAGTATGTTGGTACTCGAAAGGTGTATAAAAAAAGGTGGTATAACGAAATTTAACTTCGTCCTATTTGGGTGAAGTTTTTTTATTTTCATTTTTCATAAAATTTACTATTATTCATAATATGAAAGGAGTCTTTACAATGTATAAAAAGGTTAATTCATCTAGAAGTGTTGTTTCAATGGAAAAGGAAGTTTTAAAGTTTTGGGAAGACAAAAACATCATTCAAAAGAACTTTGAAATGAATGAAGGAGCAGAATATTTTACTTTTTATGATGGTCCTCCAACAGCAAACGGTAAACCACATGTGGGTCATGTTTTGACTAGAGTAATAAAAGATCTTATACCTAGATATAAAGTCATGAAAGGTTATAAAGTATTAAGGAAAGCTGGATGGGATACGCATGGACTTCCAGTTGAATTAGAAATTGAAAAGAAACTTGGAATTTCAGGTAAGCCAGAAATCGAAAAGTATGGAGTGGAAAAATTCATAAATCAATGTAAAGATAGTGTCTTTACTTATATGAATATGTGGGAGGAAATGTCAAAGAAGGTAGGATTTTGGGTAGATATGGATCACCCATATGTTACTTATCATAATAATTACATCGAATCTGTTTGGTGGGCGCTTAAAAAAATATGGAATAAAGGTTTGCTATATAAAGGACATAAAATATTACCTTATTGCCCAAGATGTGGAACATCGCTTTCATCACATGAGGTTGCCCAAGGCTATAAGGATGTTAATGAAACTACAGCATTTGTTAAGTTCAAAGTTAAAGGTGAAGATCAAAAATATATTCTTGCTTGGACAACTACACCTTGGACACTCCCTGCCAATGTAGCTTTAGCTGTTAATAAAAAATATGATTATGTAGAAGTTAACTGTAATGGAGAACACTTAATTCTAGCAAAAGAGCTTCTTAAGGTTCTTGATTCTGAGTATGAAATTATCAGTGAATTTAAAGGGGAAAAGCTTATTGGGATGGTTTATGAACAACTTTTACCCTTCTTTAGTCCGAACAAAAAAGCCTTCTACGTCGTACATGGTGACTATGTCACTCTTAAAGATGGGACCGGTATCGTCCATATTGCACCTGCTTATGGAGAAGAAGATAATTTAATCGGGAAAAAATTTGATCTACCCCTTGTTAATCTTCTTAATGAAGAAGGGTTGTTTATAGATTGTGTCAAACCATGGGCTGGAATGTTTGTTAAAAAAGCTGATCCATTGATTCTTGAATATCTTAATAAAAGTGGAAACCTATATAAATCTGAAAAGTTTATGCACTCTTATCCACACTGCTGGAGATGCGATACACCCCTACTATATTATCCAAAGGAGAGCTGGTTTATAAAAATGTCAGCTCTTAAAGATCAATTGATTGAAAATAATAATAAAATAAACTGGTATCCAGATCATATTAAAACGGGAAGAATGGGTAATTTCCTTGAAAATGTGGTAGACTGGGGAATTTCAAGAGACAGATATTGGGGAACTCCACTTCCAATTTGGCAGTGTCAATGCGGACACAGGGAATGTATCGGAAGTATCGAAGAATTAAAAATGAAAGGTATTCATGTACCAGTTGATATCGAACTTCATAAGCCAACTATTGATAACGTATATTTGAGATGTGAAAAATGTGGCAAAGAGATGGAAAGGACAAAAGAGGTAATTGATTGTTGGTTTGATTCAGGGTCAATGCCTTTTGCACAGCACCATTATCCGTTTGAAAATAAAGATTTATTTGAATCAAACTTCCCTGCTCAGTTTATTTCAGAAGCTGTAGATCAAACAAGAGGTTGGTTTTATACTTTGCTTGCAATTTCGACGAGTGTGTTTGAAACCATTCCTTTCGAAAATTGCGTCGTATTAGGACATGTACTAGATAAAAATGGTTTGAAAATGTCAAAACATAAAGGTAATGTAGTTGATCCATTAATGGTATTAGAAAATCAAGGATCCGACGCTACAAGATGGCATTTCTATACCGCAAGTGCTCCGTGGCTGCCAACGAGATTTTCAGAAGAGGATGTTGCTGAAACACAAAGAAAATTTTTAAGTACCTTGTGGAATGTCTATTCTTTCTATGTTCTTTATGCTGAACTGGATCACTTTGATCCAACTCAATACGAGAATCATGTATCGGAAAATATAATGGACCAGTGGATTATATCAAAACTGAACTCTCTGATTAAGTCTACAGATGAGGACCTAGCAAATTATAGAATTACCCAAGCAGCATTAGCGATTGATGATTTTACAAACGAATTATCAAATTGGTATATTAGAAGAAATAGAGCAAGATACTGGAATGGCGAATTAACAGAGGATAAAATAAGTGCTTATACAACTTTGTATAAAGTCCTTGTTACACTATGTAAAATAGCTGGTCCATTCGTTCCATTCATTACAGAAGAAATTTATCAGAATTTAGTTACAAATCTGAATTCGAGTGCTCCTGAAAGTATACATTTATGCAAATGGCCAGAATTTAATCCTAAATTAGTTGATAAAACCCTTGAAGAGGAAATGGACCTTGCGATCAGACTTGTAAAACTCGGAAGAAGTGCAAGAAACAGTTCTAATATAAAAAATAGACAACCCCTTTCTAAAATTCTTGTTAGCACAAATACACTAAATGAATCTTATGGAGATATTATAAAAGACGAACTGAACATAAAGAATATTGAATTTAATGCTGACCTTTCGATGTATGTTCATTATGAAATAAAACCCAATCTTCCAGTTATCGGAAAAAATTATGGTAAGTATATACCTGAAATAAAAAAAGAAATAGCAATAAGAAATCAAATGGAACTGGCACAATCAATCCAAAGTGGTAATAAAGTAGTTATTAGAATAAACAATAATGAAATAGAACTTAATAATGACAATCTACTTATAACGATGCAAGGATTAGATGGCTATGCATTCGCGGGAGAAGGAACATTAGGTGTCGTTCTTGATACCCATATAACAGTAGATCTTAGAGATGAAGGTCACCTAAGAGAAATGATCAGTAAAGTTCAAAATATGAGAAAGGAACTTAATTTTGAAATTTCAGATAAAATAAGACTATATGTCGCTTATAATGAAATGCTTTTAAATGTAATTAGAAAATTTGAAGAGGTTATAAAAAAAGAAACACTAACATTAGAAATAGTTTATAACTCTGAAAAAGATTATTTAGAATCAAATATAAATGGTGAAAACTTAGCAATCATAATTGAAGTTATTAAATAAAACAACGTGTACTAAAATAAATTTTTAATATAGATTATTAAAAAATAACACTCTATAATATAAGTAAGAGAAATGAGTGATATAATGAAAGTAATAATTGCAATCGATTCTTTTAAAGGGTGTATGTCTTCAAGTGAAGTAAGTTTGGTTGTTGAAGAAGCTATTAAAAATGTATATGATCATGCTGAAATAATTAGAATTCCAATTGCTGATGGTGGAGAGGGAACAGTTGATACCATAACTCAAGGATTAGGTGGAAAAATCGTTGAACTTGAAGTTATTGGACCACTTATGAAAAAGGTATTAGCTAAATATGGTATCTTAAATGATGGAACTGCAGTGATTGAAATGGCAAGTGCGGCTGGCTTACCACTATTGAATATAGCTGAACGAAATCCATTAAAAACAACTACTTATGGTGTAGGTGAATTAATTAAAGACGCTATTTCAAAAGGTTGTCGTGAATTTATCATAGGGTTAGGTGGTAGTGCCACAAATGATGCAGGGATTGGTATGTTAAAAGCACTGGGATATCGATTTTATGATGATAATCATACAGAACTTGATTGTGTGGGAGAATCACTAAACTTGATTAAGTATATTGATGATCGTCATAAATTAAAAGTATTATCTGAATGTAACTTTTTAGTAGCAAGTGATGTTAATAATCCACTTTATGGTAAAAATGGTGCTGCACATATTTATGCAAGACAAAAGGGTGCAGATCATCAAATGATTGAAATCCTTGATCGAGGATTAAGAAACTTTGCTGAAATCACTAATGAAAAATATAACTTAAATATCGAAGAGCTACCTGGAGCTGGTGCTGCAGGAGGGCTAGGATATGGAATATGTGCATTCTTAAAGGGGACTTTAAAATCAGGAATTCAAATTGTTTTTGATAAGATAGATTTTGATAGTAAAGTTAAAGATGCCGATTTAATTATTACAGGTGAAGGAAAAATTGATCATCAGTCTAGTATGGGAAAAGTACTAACTGGAATTGCTCATATAGGTAAAAAGTATCAAATTCCTGTCATCGGAATAGCGGGAGTTATAACAGAGGATGCCTATAAACTACATGACTTTGGCATTACCTCTTTGTTCTCAATTTTGAACTATCCGATGAGTTTAGAGGAAGCTATGGATAAAGAATTAGCAATGGGATTAACTAAAAAGACTGTGATCGAAATTTTTCGATTACTTAAATATATGGTGAATATTGACATTTAAAATTCTTCGTTATATAATAAATTGTATCTAGTTATTTTGTTGTGAGAGGAAAGAACATATGATTAAGTTTGAAAAATATCTTATCGCTTTTTTAACAATTTCATCAGGAATTGTCGTTATTTATTTATCAATTATTGGACCATTAATCGCTAAAGAATTAGTTTATAAAACATCCCAATCAGCCATAAATCAACTTTATGGTCAAGATATTACGAATATGATCTTTTTAGGTCCTGTTTTAATATTATCAGGTATTTTGTTGTTACTCAATAAAGAGGTATTTAGACATCTATTAATCTTAACACCACTCGCTATTATATATTATGCATTATCTGTAGTTGTAGGTCTTGAGTGGAGTAGTACTGAGTACGCTGGAAATAGTGAACATTATTTTTATTATTTTCTATACTTAATTATTAGCTCATTAGTTATTATGTTTTACGCAATATCACAAGTGTCAAACAAATATCAAGTTAACTTTAGTAAAAAATTTCTTGTTATTTATTCAGTAGTTTTTATATTAGCTCTCATCATGTTTGCGAAAATGTGGATTACTGGTGTTAATGAAGTCATTAATACGGGTTCATCAATTGATTATAATGATAATCCAACATTATTTTGGACAATTCGCACGATGGATTTGGGCTTTGTTATTCCGTTAGGGTTTATTAGTTTATATTTACTTTGGACTAGACCTAATCAATCAATCCCAGTTATTCTCTTATTCTATGGCTTCTTTATCACTATGGGAATATCGGTAAATGCGATGGGCATTTCAATGTTTGTTAATAATGATCCAACTATTAATGTCGGAGGGATGTCAATATTCATAGTTTTATTATTAGTTGTTTGTAGTGGATATTACTTTTTACTTAAAAATATTAAAAAACAAACGGTTTAATTAAATATATAAATAGAGAGAAAAGAGGATTACTAAAATCCTCTTTTTTCTCTATATTATTGAATAGTAGGCATATTTAAATGGGTAAACATATATATATTTAATATCGATTAAATATAGGTGGTAAATATGACAGAAAATAAGTTTGTTAAAAATTCCGTTTTATTAATTTTCTCTAATTTAATGATCAATATATTAAGTTTTATCTTTACAGTAATTCTTTCAAGACAAATGGGACCCGAAGGAATGGGATTATATGGGCTTGTCTTTCCAGTAAGTAGTTTACTAATGAGTATTATTAGTGGTGGTTTAATGACTGCGGTTTCCAAAGTAATCGCAGAATATCATACAAGGTTAGATTATAATAATATCAAAAAGTGTATTAAATCAACATTAATCTTTAATTTATTAACATCATTAGTTATTATATCTATCGCCTTAATTTTATCATTCAGAATTAGTGTAGTTGTTATCAATGATGCTAGAACTGTTTATGCGCTCAGATTTTTACTTATTTCAATCATTTTCATGGCGATAACTAATACTTATAAAGGATATTTTTATGGTACCGCTAACGTTGTAATTCCAGCTTTAGTGGATGTAGCCGAGAAGGTCATGCGTATAGTTTTAATTCTTATTCTATTTAAAGTCCTTAGATTCGATGATATTACTGATTCAATCACAATAGCTTTTCTAATCTTATGTGTAGGGGAGTTACTCTCATTAGTTTTCTTCTATGCTTTTTATAAAATAGATATTAAGAAATATGATGACTGTGGAAAAAAATCAACTGATAGTTTGCAACTATTATATAATGTTTTCTCATTGTCAATTCCACTTATGATTACGGAATTAATATCATCATCATTATATACAATTTCTACCTTAATTGTGCCTAGAAGATTATTGATTGCTGGCTTTAGTTATAATAATTCCTTAGCATTAATTGGTAAATTTGGTGGTATGGCGATGAATATTGTTTTTTTTCCATCTTTTATTATTTACTCTATTAGTACTTTATTAATTCCTGATTTATCAAGTAGCATTAGTAAAAAGGATTATGATACTGTTGAGAAGCGAGTTATTTCCGTTATTAACATTTCGATGTTTTTAGGATTAACAGTACTGATTACATGTTTATTTTATGGTGATGAATTAGGAATGTTAGTCTTTAAACGAAATGACTTGGGAGATTATATTAAATTTATAGCATTATGTTCTCCGATTCTCTTTACCGCAAACACAACAAGAGGGATCCTAAATGGTATAGGAAAACAAGGATTAATCTTAAGAAATTCAAGCATTGCATCAATTATGCAGGTATTAAGTTTATATTTTCTTATTTCGATTCCAAGTATCAATATCTATGGGTTTGGAATTACAATGCTATTAACTTCTGGAGTTACGATATTTTTAAATATGCGAGAAGTTAATAAAATCATTAATTTAAAATTAATTAATTTTTTAATCTATACCACTTTTATTTTTCAAATCATTTATGTACTAAAAATGTTTGTTTTTTAAAGGATCTTCGGATCCTTTTTTGATATTTATGGAAATAAGTGTTATAATAAAGAAAAAAACTGAGGTGGAAAAATGCGAATTTTGATTAGATATGGGAAGAGAAATGAGTATTTACATCAAAAAGTTTCAACATTAAAAATGAAATACCCTCATATAGATATTTCCATTGATCATGAAAGTGAATATAATAACTTAGAGAATGTTGATTTACTTGTGACAAATTCAATAATATCCAAAGCAGAAATTGATTCGAGCAATATTCTTAAATATCTTATTATACCTTTTACGGGTGTTAATCAATTACCATTAGATGAACTTGATCAAAAAGGGATTAAAGTGATCAATTCACATATAAATTCTAGATATGTAGCTGAAAAAGCAATCGCATTAGCGCTAGCATTACTCGGAAAAATTGTTGAACTTGACAACAATTTACGTATTGGGAATTGGAAGCACTCTACTTGGACATCAATTTATGAAATGAAGTGTGGAATTATTGGCATGGGTGAAATTGGTAAAAAGATTATTAACCACTTAATTCCGTTTGAGTGTCAAATAAATACACTAGAACGATATAAAAATAAATTACAAAGTAATTTTAACTATTACGAAAGTATCAAGGATGTCTGTCTTAATTCCGATATTGTCTTTGTAAGTTTACCACTCACAAATGAAACAAAGAACATTATTAATGGGGATATCTTATATAGCATGAAAGATAAATATATAATTAATGTCGGAAGAGGAGACGTAATAGAAGAAGAAGCTTTATATAATGCTTTAAAAAATAATATTTTAAAAGGTGCAGGTCTTGATGTTTGGTATCAATATCCTCAAAGTGGTAGTGTGACTTACCCTTCGAAATTTCCCTTTCATGAGTTTAAAAATATCGTGATCTCTCCCCATTGTGGTGGTGGTGCATCTCGATGTAGAAGTGAAGAAATAGATGGGGTCATGGAGAAAATCGAAGCCTTTATACAAGGTGAAGAAATTAATAATGTGATCAATACTACTAAAAAATATTAATTGAGGTGAAAAAATGAGTGAAATATTAAATATTTTAAATGGACAAGCGATGGTGGATTATTATTTCGAAAATGACTTAAATGTAAATGGTAATTATATACCATTTAATGAAGCTATGTGTGTAGGTAATGTTTCTAAAGACATTTTTTCTGATGAATTTATTAAGAATCGGTGTATCGCCCATCATGTTAGCTTAGAAGAATATCGAAAAATAACTTTAGAACCGCTACAATTATTATTAAATCAACAATTTTCGAATTTAATTTTGTGGTTTGATGATGATATGTTTTGTCAAATTAATTATCTTACTGTATTAGCTTATTTAGATCAAATAAACTACAATAAAAAAGTGACTTTAATTTTAGTCACCCAAGATTTTAAATTAATCGATACTTACGAATTAGATGTATCGGGTTATCATGATTTATATACACAAGTTTTAATGAATCATAAATTAACCCAAGAAATAACTTTAAGTTATTTAAATAAGGGGATAGAACTTTATTTAGAATACATTAAAGAGGATAACGAGATTACTAGATATATAAAAAATAACAAGGATTTACCTAAACAGGAATTATTAAAAGAATTAATTAATGCTTTTCCACAATATGGTTTAGGTGATACTCAATATGTAGAATTGATTAATAAACTATAAATTAATTAAGAACATATCTATGGTATGTTCTGTTTGTGCGCCGGGCATGTCTATTAACTAAGTGGTGAAAGTCCACTACACGAGAAGATGACTAAAGTGTTAGCCAAAACAAGGTGTCCATCGCGAGGTGGGACTGTTGGGAAGTAAGAGGCAAATTTTCGGCTCGAGGAACATGAATCACATCAGGCGAGTATTATGGATAAGTTTGCATAACAATTAATGAATCTCGAATTGTTTTGGGTTAGAATGGGGTGGTAGTCTTGAATAATAAAAATTTCAAACGAATGCATTATAAGAAGATTATTTATATAATTTCATATATTCTTTTATTTAGTTTCATCTTATTATTTTTTTCATTATTATATTTAATAACTAATACTGATTATTCAGATATTATTCTTTTGATTTCTACTATTTTTCTGATAATTTGTTTGGTTATTTTAATTATATATGTAAAGTATGATTCATTAGAATATAAAAGGTATATTATTAATAATTTACCAGATATCGATATTGAATATTCTTTTCTACATGAAACTATAGAAAAAATTAAGACAAGATTAATTAATGATAAATTTAATATAGTAACTGAAAATGAAAAGATAATTTTTCAAAGATACTATATAAAGAAAGTAACCCCTGGTAACCCAAATGCTTATTCTAGAACTAAATGTAAATATGAGCAAATAGTTGTTATTAAGTATCTTAAAAAGGTAACTCAAGGAGACTTTTTTGTTATTAAGTCAGAAATGTATAAAAAATATAATCGTTATAAAGAAAATTTAAAAAGTCTTGATGAAAAAAGTGTTTATAAAGCAAATTTAACATTTCTAGACACATTTATTATAATAATTAGTGATTTTTTCGATGAAAAAACAAAAATATTTCTAAAAAAAGAAGGACAATCTCGAAAAGAATTTGGAAATTTCTATTTTGTTGGCATAGAGTTAACATCTCATAAAGCAATATATAACTATCACGATGATGACTTTTTGTCAAGATTTATTGATATAACATATAATGATATAACTGCAAATTTCCCAAAATTTGAATACCTTCTTTTTATTAATAGTACTTTACTTGGGTTAGATAAAAACCTTCACAAAAAGGTTATAAAAAATACAGTGAAAAAATTATTAAATGAATAACTAAGGTGCGTAATAGAATTGAAAATATCAATGATGAAATAAGGATTTATCAAAATGTAATTTATCACTTTCAAATATTAATAATTAAATTGATTTTAACTTTTATTAAGCGTTTAAACCAGACCCCCAAATATTAGGGGGTCTTGCGAATTAATAAAACACTTATTATCAAGTATTATTTGGCTTTCCTCAGCCTATTTGAGAGTTGTTTGTAAAAGCATATTTTTAAAAGTAAGCGAAAAATAATATCCACATTTTCAAGAGTAAATTGATATGAGATTATCCTTCTAAAGAATAATTTAGGTGGCAAATACCTATGCTCGGAAATGTCAGATTAGAGAAATGACAATGTAAATTCTAAGGTATATCAGTATTTGAAACTACATTTGGATATGATGATGTTAGTGTAATAAAGGGAAATCAAACATATCGAATAAATAAAGTTAATATAGACACTAACAGTGATGATCAGTTAGTAAGAGAAAACATCAGTACAGAAAATAAAACATATACTTATCAGTATGATAAAAATGGTAATATGTTATATAAAAAGGAATATGGCTACACCATTGGTACTTTACCTTCAACTCTTACTAAAATAATTAAATACTACTATTGTAGTACTTGGAAAGATCAACCAATAAAAGTAGCTATAGTAGTTAGTAGTGATGACGAAAAAAGAAGCATTATATAACCGGAGTTTTGCAGTTCAAAAGTAGTAAAACCACAAATTATTATGATATAAAATAATAATTTATGGTTTTTTATTTTTACTTTTTGTTGTATTCAGATATTTTTTTACAATATTTTATTAAAACTTCTAATCTCGCATTCGCTTTATCTAATGATACATCAAATAATTTTTCGATTTATTTATATATATCATTGTGTTTTTCCAATGAGTAAATATTTTGACTAATTGATTTACAATTCGCACCATTTAACGAATCTATAAGTTCTTTAACTGTGTATTTATAGTTTAGTTTAAATTGTAAAATTCTTGAAATTGTTAGAGCTAGGAAGCAAGTTAAGATGTGAGCCTCATTATGCTCTTTTGTCCATACTTATACGGGTCTTCCTTCTAAATCACTTTTCATTACTCTAAATGAAACTACTATTCTCCATAATCCTCTATATTTTTCAATTATGGCTTCTTCTTTTAAATCTGTAAAATTAGGTAAAATTTGTATAAAAAAAGTAGACTTATGTCTACATAATTTAAATGTTTTGAAAATAACAGCTGCAAAACTCGGAAATACTCTATTTTATAAAACTCAGCCTCACCAAGTGTGGTAATATTACTATTGTTTTCAACTATAAATAAAACTTTTTTTTGTAGCATTTAATTGATCTTAGATTAAAAGTGGGAACTTCTAAAACAATCATATATGATAAGAAAAAGGAGTTTTAGACTCCTTTTAACATTCAAAACAAATATAACTTAATGAACCAAATTCATAACTACGATGT
>JARDZP010000127.1 GCA_029240795.1 Haloplasmataceae bacterium
TAGGCGATAGTTGAGGCGAAACATAAATTATCGTCTGCACTCGGAGAAAGTCTTGTGGAAATATTTTCGGACGTGGGTTCGACTCCCACCGCCTCCATCTTCAAAACCACGACAAAAATGTCGTGGTTTTTTTATAATGGTTTTTTGGTATAATAAATGTGAAGTAGTTGTGCTGCTTTCAGAGTGAAAAAAGAAGATGTTACAAATGTTAAAAATCAAATATATTGTATTTAATTGTTATTACTTGTGTTTTATGATATAATGCTTTAGCAAAAATAATAGATAGACTTAATATAGTAATTAAATAAAATTAGTAACACGACGATATTGGAGGTATTAGTCATATATGAGAAATAGTAAAATGATTAGCGAAAAAAGAAATTATCTTGTATTAAATACTGAGCAAGCTAAAAACATTGTTAAAGATTATCTTATTGAGAATAAATTTGAGGTAACTGAAATTGCGTATGGGTTACCAGAAATAATTGATAGATATGATATATGGAATGTCCCAATTATTTATAAAGAAAATAATATTGGTGAAATAGCTATTGATGCTTATGATAAAAAAATTAACACTTCACTATCCTCAGATATCAGTATATTAGTAGGGAGAATGAAGAAAGTAGATATAGGGGAATTTTCAAAACCTATTAATATAAAAGGATTAAAAAAAACTTCTAAAAAGAAGCATGATTATGCTATATCTAATTTAAACAATATGATCATTAAAGGACGCTCAGAAATAGCTTTAGGGCAATTGCCTGAACAATCAATAGACTTAATATTTACTTCACCTCCTTATTTTAATGCTCGTAAAGAATATTCTGAATTTCATACATATGAAGATTACTTGGAATTAATGCGAAAAGTAATAAAACAATGTCAACGAGTTTTAATTGATGGGAAATTTTTTGTGATAAATACTTCACATGTACTTGTACCTCGTGCAAGCAGAAGTGAGTCTTCAACAAGAATTGCGGTTCCTTTTGATATCCATCAAATATTTATGGAAGAAGGTTTTGAATTTGTAGATGATATAATATGGCAAAAACCTGAGGGAGCAGGTTGGGCAAGTGGTAGAGGAAGAAGGTTTTCTGCAGATAGAAATCCATTGCAATATAAGGCAGTACCTGTAACTGAATATGTAATGGTCTATAGAAAAAAACCATGTATTCTAATCGACCATTTTATTAGAAATCATCCTAATCCAGAAATTATTGAACAATCTAAGATAGAAAGTGATTATGAAAAAACTAATATTTGGTATATTTCACCAGCTAGAGACAAAAGGCATCCAGCAATTTTCCCGCTTGAATTAGCAGAAAAGGTAATTAAATACTATTCCTTTAAAAATGATGTAATTCTTGACCCTTTTGGAGGAATAGGAACAACTGCAAAAGCAGCGCATAAACTTAATAGAAGATTTTGTACTATTGAAGTAAATCAAGAATATATTGACTTTACATTAAATGATTTTAATAAGAATGCATCTAATTTTTTGAATAATTTCGATTTCGAGTATATAGATTATTCAAATCTTACAGAAATACAAAATGATAATGTAGATTTGAAAAGAATAATAAAAGAATTATTAGAAAATGGAATCAGTCAAAATGAGATGTTACTAGCTTTGCAAAATTTAAAGAAAGCAAAAATGTAAATATACATTTTTGCTTTCTTTCTAAATAAAATTATTAAAATCTATAGAACTTAATTTACTATTTAAATAATCATTCAAATCTGGTTTAGATAAATCTTTTAAATCATGATTAATATTAAATTTCGAACAAATTAATTTAGCAAATTCGATTATCCAATTATCGTTCCTCATTTGTAGGACATTGCCATTAACACGATTAGCCTTGTTAAAGAGGTCACTATTATCGCCAACAGTATCAACTATGATAATGGTTGACATATTATGTTCAATACCTCCAATTTCTTTATAAGCAGCAAATCTGGTAACTTTATCTAATGTTATTTCAGGATTTCCGCGTCCTATAAAACCTATATCAATACTGATAGCTATTCCATTATAGACTATTGTGGCATCAATTTCTCTTTCGTTTTCATCCATATTTGATAACCAAAATAGTCGTTCGCTTTTATTTATTTCATCTGGTGGTGTTTTACAATATGTAAAATTCATTATTGTTAATAATGAGCCTAGTACTAATTTTTCAAATAGTTTTCCATTCATTGATTTTGAGGACCCACGAATACTTAGGGTTTGAGAACCTAACGCAATACATAATAAAGATAGGAAATTCCAATTTAATTCAACCTCATTTCCATTCAGTGATAGGGTTCCTTCAATAGTACCAAAGGTTTCCTCTAAATCTGAAATAGTATCCTTTAGGGTTGAAGAAAAAGAATCCTCATAATCTTCAATATTTTCTACTGTACGAACAATATTATCTAAACCTTTTTTTGTTAATCCAAGTAGCCATAGATCTAAGATTCTAGAGTTTCCTCTAGAAGATTTTAAATTGTCAGTAATTATTTTAGAATATTCATCAATTGAATTAGTTTTATTTGATAAAGTATTGATAAATAACTCTATTGTTGAAGCATAAGTGTTCATAAGTCTTCTTTGAGTTATAAATTCTGTAATATCCCTTACATTGCCTCCTAATAGTACTTTTTTAATTATGTCTCTCATACCTTCAATACCAACAGAATTTGTAAAATCTGAACTTGTTGTGGTAATATTATTTTGTCCTAATTCATTAAATTTAGAGTAAATTTCCATTTGATTTTTCCCCCTGTAAAATATTAAGTATATTATACCATAAAAGAATATAATAACCAATAAAAAGGTTTATAAACAGTGTAAGCTACAGCTACCTATTCTATTAAAGGTAATTCTTAATAGTATCCTCTATTAGTTGAACTAATTTAATTAATTTTTTCTTTATTTCTAGTTTGGTTTCTAAATCATATAAAGCTAAATCATCTGAAAGCGATTCAAAGAATTTTGAATATAGCTTATCAAAATATTCAAGCTTTTTATCATTTTTTTCTTTTTCCTTAATTCCATTAATTATCTTGATTAATGTTTTATTATGTTTATCCAACTTTAAATTAAGTTCTTGAATTTGGCTACGCAGTACCTTTAACTGTTTCTTTGTAAGATTATATTCAGCCTGTAGTCTTTGTATCTCTTCACGAATTTCCATTGGAAACTTATCAAATTCGTAATCTATTTTACGAGGAACTTTGTATGTAACTATAGCATTAGGGTTATAATCACCTTCAAAGATAATGTATCCGTCCATTGCAATTCCTTGATAATCTTTAGGCTTAACTTCAGTTTTTAGTTTCAAAAGTTGTTCTTGATATCTTTGTGCATTTTCAACTTTTAATTTATCATATGCATTAACCAGCTTGAACTCTTGCTTTGACACCATATACAACACCCCCTACTTTGTACATGTATATTACATGAAGGGTTGTCTAATTCTAATTTTCTATAATTTTGAACTAAAAATGCAGATTTTCTAATACAGTAACACAAAAATAATACAATCATATAATAAATTAGCCTTACAATAAAGGTTAGAATAATATAATTAATATCAGATAAGCTGGAGATTCCTGACTCCAGCTTTTTATTTTGACAGCCTATTAGAGCACATGTTACTCTGTTAGGCTATTTTGTTACAAATCACTTTATAGATATATATTATTTCTTTGAATCTTATTAACTGATTACAATATTATATTTGAAAGGATGATGAAGTTGAATGTGGAAAAAGTACAAAAACAAGTAATGTTACTTCTAACTAGCAAGGGCTTAAATGTAGATGATGAACCATTGGCTGAATTTATTATGGATGATAAAAACGCTAATCCAGCAATATTTTCACCTGAAAGTTTGCCAGAAGGTAACCTGTGGTTTGGTGCGGGTAGTCTAATTGAAGAGGATGATGACATTGAAGTGTTTTCAGTATCAGATACAAATGACGACTTAGTAGCACTAGCAACTGTAAAAGATGATGTAGCAGAAGTATGGGTTAATAATATAGGACACTGGAGATAGGTGGAATGTTAGTAAGTGACCTAAAATATCGGCACTATAAACACTATTGTCAATTATAAAATAAAGTGAAAGAAAATATTGAAAGGAGCATTATATGATTATAATTAAAACTAAAAAGGATTTAGAAATACTAAGAAGGTCAAAAGTATTAAAAGATTACTTCATTGATTTTATTGAGATTAATTTCATACGTCAATATGAAATATTAAATGAAGATAAAAATATTATACTTGAAGAATTTTCTTTAAATAATGATGGAGCATTTATTATCCTAGAATCAAAGGATAATGTAAGAAAGCTTGATGAAATTGGATTAGATCTCAAGTGTGGTTTACTTAGCACAACGCCTGAAGCAATTAGGACAATAATCATTGGAGAAAAAACATTGTATGAAGTATTAGTTCTATGTAATAACCAATATGCTTTATATATCTATGTTCCAGACAACATTGTAGATGAAGAGACCCTGGAATGGATAAACAAGAATAAATAGCCCTTAACCTTTATGAAGAGGTTAAGGGCTATTTTAATGCTTTTTTGTAAAAACTATGCAGTTAATCTCAAAAGAGGTTAGCTGATTTAAAAGGAGTTAAAGATGGCTAAAAACGTGATAGCAGTGATAGATATTAAACTTTTTAAAAATATGACTTGTAATGCTATAGATGATTTTGGGATAGAA
>JARDZP010000006.1 GCA_029240795.1 Haloplasmataceae bacterium
TAAAAAGCTAGAAAAACCAATTTTTTGGATTTTCTAGCTTTTTATTTTTTAACAATATAATTTAAATAGTAAAAAAGACCGCTTATTCAGCAGTCTCCTTGCTATCTTCTTTTTTTATGATTTACTTATTTACAATGATTATTCCATTAAGATTAAATTTTCTTCAAATTGTCTATCGATTTTCGAATATAATAGAGATGTAAGAATGATATTGACTAGCATATATATTACGTATAGAATAAAGAAATTTAATAGTGAATGGTTGTTTAAGATTTTTGACAAACCAAAATAGATTAAAAACATAATGGTTGCATAAATCATTGAAATAGCCAAAGTTATTAGAACATTCATATTTTGTTTAACTGCTACTTGTGGGTTATCCCATTTTAATAATGGGTGTTTTAAATCGATATATAAACCAACTAAATTAATTGGTAATGATGCTAGTATGGCTAATACTAAGGTTAAAATTCCGAAGAAATAATCAACTTTTAATAGATATAATAATATCCCAATAGAAATTATGCAAAAAGTAATTTGAACAATTATTGATGAAAGTACTCTTCCTTTTATATGTTCTTTAGAACTAATGGGTAATGTTCTCATAATCCAATTCGTTTTTCCTTCACGTGAGAATGAAGTAGTGGTAATCATATTCAGCGAACCAAATATTGTTAAAGCAAGTGTACAGATTAACCAAAATATGTATTTATTTGGTTCATAGAACGTCTTCAATTGACTAATTTCACCTGTACTTATAACTGTGATTAATAAAATTACTGGAACAATTATTACCGTACTTAAACAATTCAATGCAAACATCGGAACGCGAAATAAAGTTTTCATGTCAATTGACATAATTGAATTAGATACAGTTTGTGATTTGTTAGATTCATGTTTAACTTTACGATTTTTACTGATTTGCACTTGTTCATTTAAATAGGTTTTTAAATAAACTGATTCTAGTATAAAACCAAAAATATAAACTGAACCTACACTTAAAATAAAAAATAAAACAATACTTACTATTCTTAATAAACTATCACCTATGATTGAATTAATCACTAAAGTAATAATTGGATAATATAGTTCCACTTTTTCAAGTAGAAACTGATTATTAGAAAAAAGATTCTGAAAATATTCTTCTTCCTTACCAGTAGGTATATTCATAGCAATGCTTTGAATATACATTTGAACACCAATTACAAGTATTATAATTGAAAGCATTCCTATCATTCTAAAGGCGTCCTTATTTTTAAATATGTTAGTAAATTTCATGATGATGACAACCAAAATGCCAACAATAACTAAAGGTATAATCGGTAATAATAAAAAGCTCATGATCAAATTAATCCAAGCTAGAATATCCAAGCCACTTTTTACTCCATAAATAATAAAGAATGGTAGAACAGAAAATAGATTGATCATTAACTCCCATATGTATATAACTACAAACTTACTGATCAATATATGTTTCGTTTTAATAGGTAATGGAGTTAATATTTTAACATCATCTGATAAATAAAAGTATGATGTAACTTGAAACATCCCAAATAATATTATTATTATTACGGAAAAAATGATCGCAATTACGATATAAAAAGATTCTTGTCCAATCATAGCGAAAATGTCATACATTTTAATATACAAGAAAATAAAAGCGCCTAAGCTTGGAGTAGAAAGGGCTAATATAACTGCTATAACGATAAACATATTTCTTTGACGTTTATCATTTTTCAAATGATTAATCATGTACTTTAATGACATATTTTGTTTGAATAAAAATTTTAATGTTAATAGAAAATCTTTCATTATTCAGTCAACTCCAAAAAGATATTTTCTAGAGATTCATCTTTCCCAGCATTTCCTTTTATTTCATTAACTGTCCCGTAAGTAATAATTTGACCTTTATTGATGATCGCAACTCGGTCACACAGTTTTTCAGCTGTCTCTAGAATATGAGTTGAAAAGAACACACTATTTCCTCGTTTACAGTAATCTATCATAATCTCTTTTAAAATATGTTGTGCTTTCGGATCTAATCCTACCATTGGTTCGTCAAGTATTAATATTTTTGGTTCTACTATTAACGAACCTATCAAAACTATTTTTTGCTTCATCCCATGTGAGTAACTCGATATGTAATTATGAATTGAGTCACTCATACTAAATTTTTCTAAATAAAAATCTAAACGAGCTTTTCTAACTTCTTCACTTATTTTAAATATATTGCACATAAATTGTATATAATCATTCCCAGAAATCTTTTCAAAAACTTCCGGATTATCTGGAATAAAACAAAATTGTTGTTTAGCTTTTAAGATTTCTTTTTGATTATCGATCCCATTAATTAATATTTGACCATTGTCTGGTTTTAACAACCCAACAATCATTTTGATTGTTGTTGTTTTACCTGCTCCATTCGGTCCTAGAAATCCAAAAATTTCTCCTGGTTTTATTTCTAAGTTGATGTTGGTTACCGCGACTTTATTACCGTAACTTTTACTTAAATTACTTATTTTTAACATTTTTAAAATCACCCTATCTTTAAAATATTTATACTTCTTATTATATATCATAAAAAAGTAGAAAAATAAATGATTTTGAATATTTATTCCAAATTAAACCCATTTACATAATTTAGACTCTAAAATATCCACTAATATAAATAAGAGATAGCCTATAAATGAAAGAGCAAATATACCTACAAACATCTTTATATAATTAGACGATAAGTTTAGTTGTATATAATAACCTAATCCTCCATTTTGAGTTGCGAAACTTTCACTTAAAAACAATACTGATACACTTGTGCCAATCCCCAACCGCAATGAGGTTAATAGATTTGGTAATAATGCTGGTATAATAATTTCTTTGTACATTTGTAATTTATTTAATGATAAGGACTTAGCGATATAAAAAACTTCATTTGGTAGCCCAATAACAGTATCTTTAACTTGAATGATAATCGGAAAAATCACGATTAATATAATTAAAAGGATTTTATTAAAATCACCCAGACCAAATAAAATAATGAGTATTGGCAAAAGTGCAGCCTTTGGTATAGGATAAAATCCGTAGATGATAGGTGATAATAATTGATTACTCAGTTTATGTAATCCTAATAATAAACCTAAATGAACTCCTATGATAACTCCGAGTATTAAACCTATCATTAATCTTTTTAAACTAACAAAAAAGTGGAGATCCAGTCCTTGAGGGAAATACTTAATAAAATAGTATATTACTTGGTGTGGAAAAGGTATAATATCTTTTAATAAAAATGCAAAAACATACCATATAAAAAAACAAATAAATATTCCATATAATCTTTTCATTATTATAACTCCAATTTCTTTCTAATTTTTATACACTTTTCATAAAAAGATAAAGTATGTTTTGCATCTATACATCCATATAATTCATTTTCCACTATTTCTCCAATGGTTCCATTTTTCATAATAATAATTTTTTGACCTAAAAATACAGCCTCTTCGATATCATGTGTTACGATTATAGAAGTAACCTCATGGTTATGATATAAAGTTAACATTGTTTTTTGAAACTGATCTTTGGTAAAAGCATCTAGAGCTGATGATGGTTCATCAAGAAGTAATAAATCTGACTTCAATACTAATACTCTTCCAATAGAAACCCTTTGTTTTTGACCACCGCTTAACTGTTTTAAATAACAATCTTTTAGGTGTAATATATCCAGTTCTTTTAAAACTTCGTTAACCTTTTTATCAATCACTAACTTATCTAGTTTTCTAGCTCTTAAGCCTAATGCAAGATTATCATAAACAGTTTTCCACGGAAACAAACCACCATTTTGAAAAATAATTCCTGTTTGACTTCTTATAGATTCAAGTTTTTGACTACTTATCAATATTTCACCTGTTGTTGCTTTTAATATCCCCGCTAACAAAAATAATAATGTCGTTTTTCCACAACCGGATTTTCCAATGATTGATACCTTGTCATTTTTATTAATTTTAAAACTTAGATTATTGATAACGGGTTTATTTAATTGATATGCGAATGTCATTTCATTAACTTCTATCATTTTATCCACTCTTTCATTCTAGATAATCTATGAAAATGGCCATCTAATTAAAGATGGCCTAATTATTAATTTTCCCAATCAAAATAAAGATCATCTAATTTATAATCTTTTGTGATTAAGTCCTTTGCTTTCATCCATGTTATGACATCATTAAATTGTGCTTCATTTGGTTTAACTAAATTAGTATACTCTTGTCGTTCACCTATATCAATCATTGACTCATCTAATAAATCATATTTAATAATATAGTTTTTATAATCATCATAATTTTTAGTTTTTAATTCAGTTATGGCTTGATCTGTTAAAATATGAAATTGTTTTAATGCTTCACTATTTTCATTTACAAAATTTTTTCTAAATGCTAAACATGTAATAAAGATCTTGTCCTCGTTATTAGTCCAAAGTTCTTTTCCGCCTTCATTCACTACTATTGATGGGAATGGCTCTGGCATAATTGTCATATCAATCTTTTCATCTTGATTTAGTGAATCTAATGCAGCCTTACGCGCTACTGGAGATGGTATCCCAATCTTCGTATAATTAACACCTGATTTTTCAGCTACTTGATCTACTAAATAATCAATAACTGTGTATTCTGATATAGCAACTCTTGCATTATTAGTTTCACTTAAACTAGTTGCTTGATAATCTTTACTAGTTACTAACCTAAACTCCTCATCAGTTTTAACTGTTATAACCATATCAATATTATTTTCAATATTTTTACCAACCATTACCAAATCAGTACTAACTCCATCTAAACTTTCTCCTATTAATGCAGCATCACGTAGGTCTGCGTTCTGAAAAAATTTAAATTCAACTTCCATACCTAGTTCATCATAAAATCCTTCTTCTAATGCATAGATATAAGGTACTGCAGCTAGACTAGGCATAAAACCTATTGTAATTTTGTCATCACTAATGCTATCTTTTTTACAAGAAGTTAACATTACTGTAAATAGACATAAAATTACTAAAATGTATAATTTTTTCATAATTTCGTCTCCTTCTTATTCCAAAAGTTATTATATCATAAAATAAATCATTTGTTTATAATATTTTTCACAAATTAAATTATTTATGTTATAATCTATAAAGTAATAAAGGAGGAAATATATGGCTTATCGTGATTTACAATCGTTTATTAAAGAACTTCAATCTCATGATCAATTAATAGAAATAAATGAGGAAGTTGATGCAAATTTAGAAATAACAGAGATATCTAATCGAATAATGAAATCAAATAAACAGAATAAAGCTTTACTATTTAATAATATTAAAGGTTCACCTTATCCATTATTAATTAATGCGTTTGGTTCAAAAGAAAGAATGTCATTAGCTTTTGAAGTTGATACTTTAGACCAAATCGCAAATGATATAAAATATTTCTTTAATTTTTCTAATTATAAAACCTTACCTAAACAAATTAAGGCTTTACCTAAATTAGTTAGATTATACCTTTCTTTCCCTCATAAGGTGAGAAAAGCAAAATGTCAGGAAGTTGTGGAAGAACCCAATTTAGATACTATTCCAATCCTTAAATGTTGGCCTGAAGACGGTGGTAAATTTTTTACTCTTCCATTAGTCATTACAAAAGACCCTGAAACAGGACAACAAAATATGGGTATGTATAGAATGCAAGTATATGATCATAAAACAACAGGTATGCACTGGCATTGGCATAAAGACGGTCGTGAAATATATGATAAATACCGTAAGTTAGGAAAGACAAAGATGCCAGTTAGCGTAGTAGTGGGTAGCGATCCTGCTACCATTTATTCTGCAACATCGCCTTTACCAAAAATGATTGATGAAATGATGTTAGCTTCATTTTTAAGAAGACGTTCCTTATCTATTGTAAAATGTATTACCAATGATTTATATGTACCAGCTAATGCCGAATTTGTTTTTGAAGGTTATATTGACATTAATGAGGATTTACGATTAGAAGGTCCCTTTGGAGATCATACAGGTTATTATTCATTACCAGATATGTATCCGATTTTTCATATAGAAAAAATAACAAGAAGAAAGAAACCTATTTTCCATGCAACAATCGTAGGTATACCACCTATGGAAGACTGTTATTTAGCTCTTGCTACTGAAAAAATATTTATTCCATTAATCCAAATAACTACCCCTGAAGTAGTTGATTTACATATGCCATTTGAAGGTGTTTTCCATAATTTTGCGATTACGTCGATTAAAAAGCATTTTCCTAAGCATGCACATAAGGTTTTAAGTTCATTATGGGGTACTGGGCAGATGATGTATGAAAAATTAATTTGCATAGTAGATGAAAGTAAAGATATAAAAAATTACGCTGATATCTTTTGGACAGTTGTTGATCATGTAAATTTAAAAGATGATATTATCATCACAGAAGGACCACTTGACGCATTAGACCATTCTTCTAAACGTGCTTTCTATGGTGCAAGATTAGGGATTGATGCAACAACGAAACTAAAAGAAGAAATAACATCTGCTAATGATGAAAAAGCTTTTTACATATCTAATATTGATAAAGATGTTATTCTTAATGATTTAAAAAGTAAATTTGATAATATAGTAGATGTTAGATTACCAAAAAATGATGATTACAACAAAGTTTTATTAATTAGTATGAATAAAACCAAAATCGATGAAGTTAATTCAATAAACCAATATTTAAGATCACATGAAGTTTATCGTTATTTTAAATTTATTGGAATCTTTAACCAATTCACCGATATTCAAGATACATCAATGACTTTTTGGCGATTATTTAATAATATAGATGCTAAACGTGATTTGTACTTTAAAGAATTGAAAGCAAACGAAAACACATATACTGTGGTTACAGTAGATGCCACAAGAAAATTACCAATAGAAAACGGGAATAGAAATTGGCCCAATGATATTATAATGGATCAAAATATAATAAAAAAAGTTAACGAAAAGTGGTTGGACTATGGATTTATTCAAGAAAACGATTAATCGAATAACAATGTACGGGGAAATGGTCATGTTTTCACACACCTTATTTTCTTTACCTTTTGCATTACTTACTATGCTAATCGCAGCAAATGGATTACCAATTTTATCAATTCTAGTTTGGGCAGTAATTGCTTTAATAGGTGCAAGAACAGGTGCAAATGCTTTTAATCGGTTTATTGATCGGTTTATTGATGCAAAAAACCCTCGAACAGCAAGTAGGCATATTCCCTCTGGAAAATTGAAAAGCTATGAAGCTTTAATAATCACAATTATTTCTTATGTTGTTTACTTTTATGCAGCATATCATATTAATGATTTATGTTTTTATCTTTCTCCTATACCCATTATCTTTTTTACACTTTATCCCTATACAAAAAGATTTACTTACTTTTGTCATATCATCTTAGGTATTGCTTGTGCATTTGCGGTTTTTGGTGCTTGGATGGCTGTGAAAAATGAAATCTTATTTATTAACTTCAATCAAGAACAAATCCTTATGCCTTTAAATCGAATAAACATAATCCCTTTAATTATATTTATCGCTGTTGCATTATGGAATGCAGGATTTGATACTATCTATGGAACACAAGATATAGAACATGACCAAAATAATAAAATATTTTCTATTCCAGCTAAGTTTGGGCTAAAAAAAGCACTAATTATTGCCAAAATCTTTCACTTTACTATGATTATATTGTTGTTTTCATTAATATTTGTCACAAATTTATCATATTTTTATATTACTGGATTAATGATTAGTTCAATGTTGTTTTTAATTGAACATAAAATTGTTAAACCAAATAATACTATTATTATGAAATTGGCATCTTATAAATTAAATCAAATCATTAGTCTCACCATTTTTACTTTTTCATGTATAGATATATTTTTTCTATAGAAAGGAAGTTAATTATGAAACGTATTGTTGTTGGTATTACAGGAGCTAGTGGATCAATTATTTTTAAAAGAACTGTTGAAGAACTGTTAGAATTAGGTCATGAAGTATATGTTTGTGCTTCTGAATATGCTGAACAAGTCTTTGAATATGAATTAGATTTAAACTTTCGTAAATTTTGTTTTAATTTGAATAGTGCAAAATTACATGTATCTGAAATAAATGATATGTTCAGCAAAATTGCAAGTGGATCATTCAAAACTGATGGAATGATTATCGCTCCATGTAGCATGGGTACTGTAGGTAAAATCGCTAATGGTACTTCAGATAATTTATTAATTAGAGCGGCTGATGTCCATATTAAAGAACATCGGAAAACATTAATAATCCCAAGAGAAGCTCCATTTTCGACCATTCATTTACAAAATCTACTAACCTTATCACAATCTGGTGTTTACATTTTACCACCTGTTCCTGCATTTTATATGAAACCAAAAACAGTTGAGGATATTGTAGACCAAATAGTTGGTAGAGCACTTGATTATTTTGATATAGAAAATTCCTTAAAACGATCATGGGAAGGCATTTAATGATTACGAAGCGCTAATAAAAAGTTTGGTTAGATCCCCTTAAAGTAGACAGTACATAATAATAAAATGTACTTAATACAGAAAGGGGATCTTTTCTTATGGGAAGAAAAGCAAAAAGTAATTAAGCAAAATGCTAAAAATTAAGGAGTACATGAAGGAACAATTAGTAAATGGTTATATAATTATAGTTCTTATGGTGAAATAGCTTTTGTTGACAAGCCAAGAAATCAAAGGTATACAATAGAGCTAAAATTATCAGCGATAAATGATTATCTTTTAGGTAGGTTCACAAAAGTATAATAGTCATAAAGAAATTAAGGATTACTATCCAAGGGAAGATATCTATATGATTCAATCAAGAAAAACAACATATGAAGAAAGAAAAGAAAAGTGTATGTTGAATCTGAATCACAGGTAACAGCAGAGAATGTCATAAATAGAGACTTTGAAGCCCAAATCAAATGCTTAACCGACGTGACGGAATTTAAAGTGATAGAAAATTAGAAAAGTTAAATGGCTTGACTCCGAATGAATATCGAAATCAAGCCTTAATTAATAAAATTATTTAATTTTTTACCCTGTCCATTTGACAGGGAGCAGTTGAATTTCCAGCATTTTTTCTTTTTTTATAGCTAAACATAGAAATAGGATAGTATTGGTGAATACTTAGTTTGATTTTATTTTACCATTTGTCAATTTTAAATATATGTTTAGTATAATAATGATTTTAATTATGATCAGCGATATTATTGCTAAAATATTTAATAACCATGTCAAAAATAAAAAGAACGCTATAAAAGTTGTAATATTTAAATGTAAACTATTAACATTTATAAAGAAATCAAATAAAACAATCAACGCTCTCGAACCAACATAACCCATAAAGGCTATATTTAGGTATTTAAAGAATTCGACTTGTGATTTTATTTTTTTAAGTAATTCATAAACAGGATATGCAACGATGAAATATAATCCGATATTTGCTGCTAAAAAAATTAAGCTAAATATGACATTAAACACGATAGCAAGTGCAGAACTAGAATCACCTTTTCCAAAAAATAAAACAAATACATCGGACGATGTAAGAATATTATTTATAAAGTTAATATCAAAAGTATAGAGTAACATAAAAAGACTAATTAAAAAACCAAAGGTATACATATTTATTAACTTAACCGTTAAACCGTTGTTTTTTAAATATTGTAATACATTAAATAATACATATAAACTTAGTGCGATATAAAAATAGGTAGTAATGTTGTTTAATGATAAGGTGAATGTGTTATTCAATAGATTAACATTTAATGGAACTAAATCTACAAAAAATAGTGAAAATACGAATAACAAAATATAAAAGTCGTTTTTTCTCATTTTTCCTCCTAAGAACTAAATAGTTACTTTTACAAGCACCTCTTCTAATTGTTTTAACATGAAATCGATGTTTTCTTCATTACTTACTAATGGTGGTTGAAATGCTAAAACATTTCGACCTAAACTGTTTATTCCAATAAGAATACCCCTATCCTCAGCTTCTTTAATATTTAATCAGTTTCAGCTGATACACTACTTCCATCTTTATTAATTAGTTCAGCGCCTAACATAAGACCTGTCCCCCTAATTTCCCCTACTATATGATATTTATCTTTAAGTGTTTCTAGTCCTGTTTTTAAAATATTTCCTAAAATTCTGCTATTTTAATCAATATATTTTTTTCAATATAATCTATACCCGCTAAAGCAGTTGCACCTGATACGGCATTTCCACCTAAGTTAGATGCTGATCGTTTTGTAAAAACTGAAGCTATTTTTTCATTTGAACAAAATGCCCTGATTGGGATTCCATAGCCACATTGTGATCCTTATCGCAATGAGTAAAATACTCTTATTCCATCGAAGCAAATAAGTGCAAAAAAATAGCCAAAAATTGGCTATTTTTTAGGAATTTCTACAAAAAATTCTACTCCATTTATTTTGTTTTCAACACCATATAGACCATGGTGCAATTCGATAATTGATTTAACTATAGCTAGACCTAATCCAGTTCCAGTTATATTACTTTTGCTATTTTCTAATTTATAAAATAAATTCCATATATTGTTTAATTCGTGGTCAGCAATTTTTTCACCACTATTAAAAAAATTGATTCTAACTGATTTTTCTTTATCAATTATAGTTACATTTATTAATCCATTTTGATCTACATATTTGACAGCATTACTAATAATATTACTAATAACTTGTTCAATTCTAAATTTATCCGCAAAAACAAGACAATTCTTAGCACCCAAGACTTTTGTATTTATTGTTTTATATCTTATTGAGTCTTGATATTTAATTACAGTATTTTTAATTAATTCAACAAGATCATATTCACTTTTGTTCAATTTAAAATTATCCGATTCATATCGAGAAAGATCTAATAAATTATTTACTAAAATATTCATCTTTTTCGTTTCCTCTATTATAACTTCAAGATACTCTTTAACATCCTCTGGTTTCTTCGCAATATTATTACTTAATCCTTCAGCATAACCTTGAATTATTGTAATAGGTGTTTTTAGTTCATGAGAAATTGTTGAGAAAAATCTAGTTCTTTTCTTATCTAATTCTTTCTCTTTGCTTAAATCTTCTTTCAATAACTCATTTGCTTTTTTTAACTCCTCTAGAGAAAAATGTAACCTTTCTGATATGTGATTCATATTTTGAGCTAACTGTCCAATTTCATCTTTCCGATTAATTAAAATATTTGTATTAAAATTTAACTTTGCTATTTCACGAGCGTAATCACTTATACTAATGATTGGCCTTGAAATCTTATTAGCTACAATTCGTGTTACAACAAAACCGATTATAAGAAAAAAGAATATAATAAAGCCAATTAAAGGTCTAATGAGGTTATTTATTTGTACAATAGAATCTAGAGCTTTATTTATAACGACAAACCGATTATCACCTAAATTATAAATATAAACTAATTGATTTACATCTAATAGTTTATAACTAAATGTAAAAAACTTGCTTTCACTTTCGGTAATCATTGGAAAATATTTGGATATATATGTTGGTAATTCTTCACTATTTTCAGAGCACAAAAATAATGAGCTACAATTTATGATTTCTCCGTCTTCACTTATGACAATTCCGACATCATTCCTACCTGCTAAAGTGTCAATTACACTTTTATTTATATCAATTTCTTCAAAATAACTTACATTTTCATTTAGTAATTCTGAGATTAATGACTTATTAGCTGAAATAACTACTTTATCAATAAATAAATTAGATAGGATCAATAAACTTAAGCCAAATATGACAAGAATTATTATAAATGTCATAAAGAATTTTGTTCTTATTGAATATTTCATTATTTCACCTCTAATTTATAACCGTAGCTCCTAATCGTTTTGATATAATCTCCTTCAGAACCGAGTTTAGCTCTAAGCTGTTTTATATGGGTATCAACGGTACGTTCATCTCCAAAAAAATCAAAACCCCAAACATTATTAAGTATTTGTTCTCTAGATAATGCGATATTTTTATTATTAACTAAATATAATAATAATTCATATTCTTTAGGTGTTAAGTTAACATCTGTATCATTTATTTTAACATAATGTTCATCGATATTTATTTCAATGTTATTGACTAAATAATTTCGCTTTTTATTTATTCTTTTAAAGATAGAATTTATTCTTGCCATTAATACATTATACTCAAATGGTTTAGTAATATAGTCATCTGCACCTACACCGAACCCTTCTAATTCATTATTAACACTATTTAAAGCTGTCAAAAAGATGATTGGAACTTCAGAATTTTTACGAATCTCTTTACAAACTTCAATACCTGTTAATATTGGCATCATAATGTCCAAAATGATTAAATCCAAATTCTGAACAGAATAAAATTTATCTATTGCGTCTTGTCCATTAATTGCTTCTACTACATGATAATCTTCATTAACTAAATAATCACAAAGAAGTCTTCTTATTCTTTTATCATCTTCAGCAACAAGGATACTATTTTTCATTTCTTATTCCTCACTTCTCTTGTTTTCCCTTTGTTTTCATCTTTATCTTTAATTTTTTCTTTAATTTCATCAAGTTTTTCTTTATCTTTATCTTTATTTTCATTATTAACATTGTTTTCTTTATCTTTATTTATTTCTTTTAATACTTTATTGAAATCTTTTAAGTTATCAATTAATCCTTCTTTTGATAAACCTAATTCTTGTTCCAATTTATTAAAGTCAATTTCTTTTACTTTTTTATTATCTTTATATATATCTAGTTCAAGTATCTCATCTAATGTATAATCAGATACATGAACTAATGATTGAAGTTTTATTATTAATCCAGGATTTAATTTCAGTTCATTTAATTTTTTTAAATCTTCTTTAGATCTGGATAGTGGCAATGCTGTTAAGTATGAATCCACCTTAACTTCTTTCACTTTCTCAACAATTTCCTGATTTAATTTATTTTTAACATTCTCTTTGATATTTTCTTCATTTAAAACTGTTTTTTCTATTTTATCTTGATATTTAGCTAATTTTTCATCACTTATTTTTCCATCACAAACTAAACCAGATAGTATATCATTAGCCATGGACAAACTTACACCATATTCATCATATAATTTATCAATCCATTCTAAATTTTTTTCTGGATCAACTTTATTCATTTCAGCTATTCTTTCATTAGCATTATTTGTTAATTTATCTACTTTTTTTTGATTATTTAATGTTAATTTTAAAGTTAGATTCTCCCAAAAAAGATCAACTTTATAAAACGGGCTTTCAGGAGTAATGCCAGCATCAGTTTCATTTAAATCTGTTGAATTGGCGCTATAGACTAATACGTTTAAGTTCAGAAAGAAAAATAAAATTAACACAATTAAAAAGGGTACTTTTTTCATAATCATTCCTCCTTAAGCCTCAAAATAGTATATTAATATATTGTGATGTTTGTGTGATATATACTTATAACATTTTACTATATTTTTATAAAAATAAATACGATTTAATAAAAAAAAGAGAGTAAATTTTTACTCTCAAAATTTTTTTATTAAAATCCTCTTCCAGAGCCTCTATTGCCTTGAGAAAAGTTTCCTCTGTTGCCACCACCGCTGTTATTTCTTTGTTTTTTTCTTTCTTGTCGACATTCGTTACATCTTTGTGGTTCGTTTTCTAGTCCTCTTTCTTTGTAGAATTCTTGTTCTCCTTCAGAAAATATAAACTCTTTGCCACAGTCTTTGCATTTTAATGTTTTGTCTGGCATAAATGTTCCTCCTTAAATAATTACATGTGTAAGTAAGTTAATAAATCTTACAATATTATCATGTGGAAATAAAAATATTTTATGCCTTTTTTCTTCCAATTTATAAATTTATCACATTTTGGCTAATTTTTACAATTAATTCAACTGCTCTATGCATTGATTTAACTGGAATGTATTCATATTTGCCATGAAAATTATGCCCACCAGTAAATATATTAGGAGTGGGTAGTCCCATAAATGATAGTTTTGAACCATCTGTACCGCCTCTTACTGGTACGATTTTAGAATTAATATCTATTTCCTTCATAGACTTTTGGGCGACATCGATAATGTACATGTAGTCTTTTAACTTATCTTTCATGTTATAGTATTGATCCTTAATTTCAACTTCAACAATATTACCATATTTTTTATTAATTTCATTTATGATCTTTTGTACACTTACTTTTCTAGCTTCAAAGTTCTTACTATCAAAGTCTCTTATTATATAGTATAAAGAGGCCTTTTCCACATTTCCTTCAATAGAAACTAGATGATAAAATCCTTCGTAACCAGATGTTTTTTCAGGTACTTCTTTTTCTGGAAAATGATTCACTATTTCGGCTGCTATAGAAACAGCATTGATCATTACATCTTTAGCACTTCCAGGATGAACGCTTTTTCCTTTAATTTTTATCTTAGCACTTGCAGCATTAAAAGTTTCATATTCTAATTCACCAATTTCTCCACCATCTACAGTAAATGCAAAATCTGCTCCAAAATTTTTTACATTAAATAAATCAGCACCGCGTCCGATTTCTTCATCTGGTGTAAATGCAATCTTGATTGTACCATGTTTTAATTCAGGATGATTTATTAAATGTTCCATAGCTGTAATTATTTCTGCTATTCCTGCCTTATCATCTGCACCTAATAAAGTTGTCCCATCAGTTACAATTATTTCTTCATTATGATATTTTTTTAAACTAGAAAATTCCTTTGTAGATAACGTTAAATTTAAACTTTCATTCAAAACAATCTCATCTGTCTCTAGTCTAACAATTTTAGGATTTACATTTTTACCTGACATTGCATCACTGGTATCCATGTGAGCGATAAATCCAACTGCTGGACCTTTTTTATCAGTATTACTTTCCAATGTTGCCATTACATATCCGTTTTCATCAACATTCGCGTCCTTTAAGCCTATTTTTTTAAGTTCTTCAACTAAAAATCTAGCTAATTCAATTTGTCCTTTTGTGCTTGGACAAGATTCTGATTCCTCATTTGACATCGTGTCAAATTTAACATATTTTAAAAATCTATCAATTACACTCATTTTATTCTCCTATAAAACATTTATTTAATAAGTCTTTTACTTCTTCTTCGCTTAATACAACATAATGACCTAATGTTTTCTTTCCAAGTAATGTTTTTTCTACTAAAGCATCTAAATCGAATTCTGTTATATTATAATACTTCATTGATGTAGGTGCATGTAAATTACTTAAAAAGTTTCGATAATATTCAATTGCTTTGATTGCTATTTCGTCATCGGTTTTATTTTCAGTATTAATCTTAAAAACATTCTTTGCTAAACTAACAAATTTTGATGAATCAATTTTAGATACAAAATCCATCCAAATTGGGGTTATAATTGCTAGTCCTTCTGCATGAGGTATATCATAAACCGCAGATAAAGCATGTTCCATACCATGACATGACCAATCTCCATTATTAGTTAGTCCTCTAAGCAATCCATTCCAGGCTAATGTTCCACAAATCATCATTGTTTCTCTTAATTCATAGTTTTCTAAGTCTTTAATTATTTTAGGACCTAAATCAAACATCGTTCTTAAAATGGATTCTGCAATTTCATCACCAAGAATACTATTTTTATTTTGATTAAAATACTGTTCTAACACATGTGATATGATATCTATAACTCCATTAATGGTTTGATTTAAAGGTACTGTTAATGTAAATGTTGGATCACAAATTGAAAAATCTGGATATGTAACATTTAGATCAAAATTTCCTATTCCTAATTTTAAGTTTTCACTATTATCGCTTATAACTATCCTTGGATTCATTTCTGAACCAGTTGCAGATAAGGTTAAAATTACGCCCAGTTTGATAACTTTTTTTGCTGGTTTGTTATATTTAAATATTTCCATTATATCATAATCTGATACAGATCCTATAGAGATAGCCTTTGCACAGTCTATAGTACTTCCTCCACCAACAGCTAAGATCAAATCAACCTTATTTTTTTTTACTAAATCAATTCCTTTCCTAACTAAAGTTATTTTCGGATTAGGTTCTACACCTGATAGTTCATAAGCTAAAACTTTTGCTTCTTTAAGAATATCAGTTACTTGATCATATAATCCAGTTTTTTTAATACTGCCACCACCGTAAACTAGTAAAATATGATTGTAGCCTTTTAATTCTTCTTTTAATTTTTGAATTTGATTTTTACCAAAATACAATTTGGTTGGGTTATACAAAATAAAATTCTCCATTTAATTAATTCACCTTCTATCTAATTTTATTAATATTATAACACAAAAGACGGAATCGATTTAAAAAACTCCAAGGTAAACTTGGAGTTTTTTATAAATATTAACTATACTTTAAGATTCTTTCTATTGTTTCATTAATTAAGTTTTCAATCGCATCAAAGTTCATATTTGGAATATAATATTGTTCTAATATATCATGATTGCTTTTTGCCTTGTTAACATAATTCATTCCTTTGTATAACAACATTTCAAAAATCTCTTTATCTTCATTAATCTCTTCATTTAATTCATTTAGAATATCTTTATTAAGGATATTAGTTAAGTCTAATTCTTTATTATATTCAAAGTTACCTTTATGATAATTATTAATTACTGATATTGATATACTAAGTTGAGGAATTAAAATATCTTCTATTTTACTAACCTTAATTGGTGAATGATAACACTCTACATATAATCCTCTTTTTACTGCTTCTTTTACAACTTGATTCATTAATTCTTCACTTGATGATCCAGGAGTATCCTTAACTGAAATCCGATTTTTATAATTGCAAATTATAGTATCCCTAAATTCAATTATTCCAATTGGAGTTAACGCATATCCAAATAAATGTCTTTCTTTTCCTAACTTATTAAAATCATTCAAATTACTGAATAATTCATTTACTAATTGTTGTGTAATTCTATTATATTCATTTGAATCTAATGCTTTTTTTTCGGATATTTCTAAAGTTTCATATATTTCTTTTGATGATTTAAAATATTGATATGCTTTAGCAAAGATTCTTTTATTTTCTGCATTTGTTTTTATTATTTTTTCTTTATTCTCTTTAATTCCACTTTCGTTCCAAAATTGACCTAAATTAATTATCTCGTCCACTGCACCTGGATTTTTAGGATCTACGATATGTGGACTTGTTCCATCAACAAACATTATTTTAAGTTTAGGGATTACTAATGCATCTAACGAATTTGGATCGGATGAACAATGATGATATTCTACATCATAATCTAAATCAGTCATTTTCTTACCTATTTTTTTCATAAATGATGACTTACCAACCCCTGGCCCACCTTTTAAGCAAAAGATATGATTAGCTTCCTCTTGTCCCAAGATATTGTCGAAAAATGAGTAAAAGCCAAGTGTTGAATTTCCACCAGGAAAAACGTGTTTTACTTTACATGAATTTGTCATAGTATTCCTCCTTATTAAAAATACTCCCTATTATTATATTGAAATAAATAGACAAAGATACTAATTATTTTATGATAAGTAACCATGTGTAATATTATTCATAAACTATAAAGAAAATAAATAAAGGTGGTGTTATATTGATAATTAACAACATGACTGAAATGCCAATTCAACAAAATAATGTTATATTAGCACAGGCTTATGTTCCTTATCAACAATACAAGAACTTATTTCCAATTGAAGAAGCATTATATAAAGGTACTATATTCAGTGATTTGTATCAACCGAAATTTAAACAATTTATTAAATAGGGGGTATTAATGGTGGATACTACGATAAATAGACAAGAATTGTTACTCAAAATTCAAGAACTTGATTTTTTTGCTGTTGAACTTAATTTATTTTTAGATACACATCCAACTGACGTTCAAGCACTAAATGATTTTAAATATATTATAGAAACAGTAGGACAATATAAAAAACTTTATGAAAATACATATGGACCATTATTAAATTTTGGTGATGCATGTGTAACTGGTAATACATGGAGTTGGATTGCAGTCGATTATAAATGGCCATGGGAAAATGTATAAGGGGGGAAAATTATGTGGTTATATCAAAAAAAATTAGAATTTCCAATTAATATAACAAACACTGATCCATTAATGGCAAAAGCTATTATGACACAATATGGTGGCCCAAATGGTGAATTAGCAGCTTCATTACGTTATTTATCTCAAAGATATACAATGCCAAATAGTATGGGTAAGGGTTTATTGACAGATATTGGAACAGAAGAATTAGCTCACCTTGAGATGGTTGCTACAATGATCTATCAACTTACTCAATTTGCTGATCCAAATGAAATTAAAGGAACTGCTTATGCTGATTATTATGCAATGTGGGATAAAGGGATCCATCCTGACAGTTCTGCAGGGTCTCCATTTACTTCAGCTTATATTAATACAATGGGAACTGACGCTATTGCCGATCTTCACGAAGACTTAGCTGCAGAACAAAAAGCTAGAGCTACTTATGAATATCTTTTACAATTAGCTGTAGATCCGGCAGTTATTGCTCCATTAAGTTTTTTACGACAACGCGAGGTTGTTCACTTCCAAAGGTTTGGTGAATTATTAGATAACCTTCAATTTGATCAAAACATGCGTAAAGATTTTTATGTACAAAAACCTAATTATAAAACTGATAGTAAAAAATAGACTAAACAAAAAAAGATTATCCTAGATAATCTTTTTTTCAATTAAATTAATATTATTTTCAAAACCAACATGTCTATTAGCCTTATAAATTGCTTCATAAATGTCTTTACAAACATATTCTTTTCCAATATCATCAATGAAATTATATTTTTTCATTACTTTTAATGGTTGAGTTTTAACTCCAGATAAAATTAATTTAATATTGTTTTTTTCACATTTTTTAAATATATTTCTTAAAGAGTACATACCTGTAACATCCATAACAGGAACATGTCTCATTCTAATAATTAAGACTTTGTGTTTTAAATCAATATGATTTATAACATCCATTAATTTTTCTGATGTACCAAAGAAAAATGGTCCATTAATTCTATAAATTAGGATTTCTGGTGAATATTCAGGTAAAGTTTCTTTAAACTTCACTCCATCAACATCATCAGCAGCATATTCTATACCATCAATATCCGTTTCGTCTGACATTCTTTTCATAAACAAGATACAAGCTAGTACAATACTAACTTCAACAGCAAACGCTAGGTCAACAACTAATGTCAAAATCGTAGTTGTTATTAAAATAAAAATATCACTTTTCGGTGCTTTAAATAAATCGATAAATCCACGAACATCACTCATGTTATAGGATACGATAAATAAAATACCAGCTAATGTTGCTAAAGGAATATATTGTAATAATGATGTAAAGAAAAGCAAGATGATTGTTAAAATTAAACAATGTGTAATTGCTGCTATCGGTGTTCTTCCGCCATTTTTAACATTGGTAGCAGTTCTAGCAATAGCACCAACTCCTGGTAATCCACCGAAGACTACAGCACCGATATTTGCTAAACCTTCAGATATTAATTCCATATTTGAATCATGTTTTGAATTAGTCATTCCATCAGCTACTACTGCACTAAGTAATGCTTCCATTGCACAAAGAATAGCTAATGTAAATCCAAGATTTAAATATTCACTATGATATGTGAAATTATTAAAATCAATATATGAAAATGGAGATTTAAAACCAGGTTGTATTGATCCTAAGGTTGCAATATCAATTTTAAAGTATACAACAGCTAGAGTAGTTAAAATTAATGCGATAAAGGTACCTGGTATTTTTTTGAATTTTTTATTCCACAATATTATTATTATGATTGTTATTGTTCCAATGATTATTGAACTCCAATTTACATGATTTAAGTTTGAAAAATAATAGATCCATTTATCAATAAACCCACTTGGAGCCTTTTCTTTTAAACCTAAAAAGTCACTCACTTGGGTAGAAAAAATGACTATCCCTATACCTATTTTAAATCCTGCCATGACAGGATACGGAATAAATTTAATCACATTTCCTAGTCTCAATAAACCCATTAAAATTAATATGATCCCAGCTATTATTGTTACATAAAATAATCCTGAAAAACCATATAAGTTCATTACAACTAATGTTAAAACTAAGAACGTTCCTGTTGGTCCACCTATTTGAACTGGGCTTCCAGAAAATAAAGCAAGTATAAATCCTAGAAAAATGGAAGTATAGATTCCCTGTACTGCATCTAGCCCCGAAGACACTGCTAAAGCAATTGAAAGAGGTAAGGCTATAATTGATAATATGATCCCTGATTGGATATCTTTATTAAATTGTTCCTTATTATAATTTTTAAAGGAACTTAAAATTGCTGGTTTAAATTTTATCATTTTCATCACCCTTTATTATTATCCTTATCAATTGTAGCACAGATAATATAAAATAAAAGTGGTAATTATTTATGAAAGCGTTATTTTATTTTTCTTACCAATTCGCTTAAATTCCCCATAATTTCAACACCTGTTGCTTGACCAAGACAATCAATTATAACTCTTTCTTTGTATAAGTCATTTAATTCAATTTTAACTCTACTATCTAGACTTTCTTTGACTTCCATATTCATTTTTCCTTTATTTGGTCCCTTACAAATAAGAAACTCACTATCATTATTTAATGTTTCTACATTTAATTCTAAATTGTTTTTAGTAAATTGAAGTATGATCTTATTGTCTTTAAAATTTAATTTCATGTTGCTCTTATTAATTGTTGTAAATTTATAAACTTGTTCATCGATTGATAATCCTGCTAAAAAACCTGTAAAGCTATGTAAATACATTGGTATTTTACCAATGGAACAACTAAATGCAATATTTTGATTATTAAAACTATTAGATTGAATCCAAATGTAAGCTTCTGGAAATTTCTTACCCCAATTTTTTTCTATATAAACTTTACCGCCAGTAAAATCAATTTCTTCATTATCTATTAATAATTTTCCTACTATACCACCATCTAAACAACATACTTGACTGTAACATTCCATAAAAGTTAAATAATTATAAAAGCCCATACTTCCTGGGTTTAAAAAGGTATCCGGCCATTTCAAAATATCCACGAATCTTAATGTACCAATAATTTGAATGTCTTTATCATAGTGATTTAACTTTATTTCATTTAAATTGAAATAATTTTTGCCGATTGCTATATTAAATTTCTTATTCTCAGCATAAAAATCGTTTATAGGGAATTTAATATATTTTGATTTTTTATTTTTACCATTTAATATTTGGATAAAGGCATGACCATCTTCATATTTATTATCTTTTATAATTCCTGGTATAAATGCGAAGATATTTTTGTTTTCTTTATCTACAATTTTATAGTACCAACCTTCAAAAAAATTCACTTTTTTATTCTTTCCATGATATCCATCTGGATTAACTATCATATTTGCCATTGTAACCTCCCAATAATATATGTTATTACTACATTTTATTAAGAAAGTTATATTTTAATGCTTAATAAAAAAAAGAATCATCAATTGATGATCCTTATTGTATTATTTCTACTTTTACTTCTTTACCTTTTACGAGTTTACTTTTACTTGAACTAATAATTGAATTAGCATCTTTTTCATAAAGTTCCACATAGGTTGCTTTTTTAGTAATTTCAATTGTTCCTATATCATTTTTATTTATATTAAAATCTTGTTTCAATAAATCTAATATATCTCCAACTCTAACATCTTTATTTGTACCCGCGTCAACAAATAATAAAACTTGTTTACTATTATTATCCTTTTTTGGTCTTACGGTATCTCTTTTTTCTTCAATATTATTGCTTTTTGTTTCTCTTCTGCTTTTATTTTCAGTTCGATCTTTACGATCAAATCGATTGTCATTTCTATCTCTACGATCGAATCGATTATCATTTCTATCATTTCGTCTAGAACGATCATCTCTGTCTTGTCTAGGTCTTCTATCATTACTGTCTTCAACTATATTAGCATAGTCTTTAGTAGTTTCTTTTCCAACCATACTAATTAATGCATTGATTATTTGATCTTTAGTAAAACCATCATTTGTAAGTTTCTCAGCTAATGGATGTGTTTCTACGTTGCTTAAGTTAACTAATTTTTCCTTAACTACTTCAAATAATTCTAATGATTTAGTTTGTTTTATTTCTTCTGGAGTTGGTATTTTTCCTTTATTAATTTTTGTATTAATATATTTTTCAATGAGTTGTAATTTATATTCTTGACGTTTAGTAATAAATGTAAAGGCCATACCATATTTTCCGGCTCTACCAGTTCTACCAATTCTATGTACATAAACTTCATCTTCAAGTGGTAAATCATAGTTAAAAATTGCTTCTACATTATTTATATCTAATCCTCTAGCTGCAACATCAGTAGCAACTAATATCCTTACGTTGTTATTTCTAAAACTATTCATTACTCGGTCACGTTGCCCTTGTTTTAGATCACCGTGAATACCCTCTGTCATGTAATTTTGTCCTTGTAATTTTAAAACTAGTTCATCTACATCTCTTTTTGTATTACAAAATACAATGCTTGACTTTAAATTATAAAAATCTAATAATCTTACAAGAATGTCTAATTTTTGATCAGTTTTTACATTGTAATAAAATTGTTCTATTCTATCAACTGTTATTGTTTTATTTTCGATTTTAATCAATTCATAATTTTTAAGGTATGTATTAGCTATCTTTAAAATAGGATCAGGCATAGTTGCAGAAAACAAAACTGATTGTCTAGTTTTAGGAGTTTTTTCCAATATTGTTTCCAAATCTTCTTGAAATCCCATCTTTAACATTTCATCTGCTTCATCTAAAACCAAAATTCTAAGTTTATCAAAACGGATTAATGATCTACTCATTAAATCAATGATTCTTCCTGGTGTTCCTACAATAATTTGTGGATGTTTTTTTAATGCACTTATTTGAATATCATAAGATTGTCCTCCATAAACTGGAACAACTCGGATATTATCCATATGTACAATAAGCTTACGAACTTCTTTTGTAACTTGAATAGCTAGTTCACGAGTAGGTAAGAGAATCAAAGCTTGAATAGAATCATCAACTTCATCTATTTTTTCTATAATAGGTATAGCGAAAGCCGCTGTTTTCCCTGTACCTGTTTGAGCTTGTCCAATAACATCTTTGTTATCTAAGATCTTCGGAATTGCGAGTGCTTGAATAGGTGTAGGTGTTGTATAATTTAACTCTAAAATTGCTTTTTTTAGATTTTCATTAATATTTAATTGTTCAAAGTTTTCAATCGTCATATAAAAATCCTCTTTCTATAAAATTTTTCAATAAAAAAGCCGTAAATGCATAACACCCACAGCCCCGATAAAAATGTTTACTACTCATTATACATGATTTACAAATGAAATTCAAATATTATTTACAAATTATGTATCGATAATATTAGTATAGCTATCTAAAATATATAATATGTAGATTTTAAGAAGTTAATTTTTGTATTTTTGATGAAAAGATTTTTTAATATTCAAAAACATTTCCAAATCATTAAGATATTGAAATAACATGGCCCTATTTTCAAATTCTTCTCTAGTTGTTGGAAGGTTAAGTACTTTAAATGACGTTCTTAAATTATTCAATTTTTCTAATAAATAGTCTGCGTTGTTTCTCTCATTAATCGCATTTGAAATCTCTAATGTATAATCAGAAATTACATGAGTAACGGAATATGTCATAAATAGTCGTTCAAAATGTTCTCTTATTCTTTTCAAAATTATAAACTGTTGATTTCTCGTTTCAATATATGTCACATAATAATTTTCTTTTGTGAATACAAAATTATTACTCATGTTAGTATATGCTAGATTTTCAGCTAATTTTAATCTTTCTTCTAAAATCCTAAAATTTTCTTCTTCTTTTACTGAAACGGCATGTTCTTTCAAAGATTTTGACATATCTACTAGTATTTCTTTAATTTTTAAATCGACGAATTCTATGTTCTCTTTAAGAACCTTTTCATTTGATGGCATATAAAGATTAAGGAATAAAGCTACCAATACACCAATTAACATTAAACCTATTTCATTAAACAATAAGGATGATGATATAGATTCTTCAATTAACAAATGTGACACTAATACTGAATTAACGACTATTCCTTCAGCGACTTTTAACTTTACTGAAATAGGTATGAAAAGTAAAATGACTATTCCGAATGTTATTGGACTATAACCTAGAAAGAAGAAAACAATTACAGCTAAAAACAAAGAGATCAAACAAGCTATAATTCTTTGAAAAGCAAAATTATAAGATAACTTTCTCGTATTTTGAATACTTAATATAACAATTACACCTGCTGCAGTATAATATTCTAAACTTAGCAAATTTGCTAAATACATTGCGATGACAACTCCAATTGCTGTTTTAAGAGTTCGATATCCAATTAAGTTCATATTTATCACCTATAATTATATTATATACACCAATTAATACTTTAATATTGATGTATCTCTTTTTTATACCCTGATTTCATCAGCTTTATTTACAACTGACTATCTTATTTTGTTTTAATTTCTAAAAATACTATATCGACATATTCTTGATCTGAATGGACTACTAATATCGTTAGTTTTCCACGGTTTAAAATGTGTTATAAAAGACTTATTGATTATGTTTATCTATAATAATTTATTTATTTTAACTTTATAAATATTCAATTTATGTTAATGAACATTTATATATCATTTTGTTTGTTTTTCATTTCTAATTTATATTATTATTTATTAATTATATTATTATATTTAATCTTGTTTAAAATAACATTATTAGTCATTTTAACGTTAAATGTACTTAAAATTAGTTTTTTGAATATATTTATTTGCTATTAATCTAGAAGTTTCATTAGGTCAGTTAGTTCATCATCGGATAGATAGCGCCATTGACCCGTTTTTAAATTGCTGATTTTTATATTCATGATTCTTACTCTTTGCAACTTCATGACTCTATAACCAAAAGCTTTACACATTCTTCGGATTTGTCTATTTAGTCCTTGTGTTAGAACTATTTTAAAAGTATAATCATTAATTTTCTCAACAACGCATTTTTTCGTTATGGTATCAAGAATACTTACTCCATTAGACATGCCATAGATAAAATCATCGGTAACCTTTTTATCTACTGTTACTATGTATTCTTTTTCATGATTATTTTCAGCTCTTAATATTTTGTTAACAATGTCACCATTATTTGTAAGAATGATTAACCCTTCGGAATCTTTGTCTAATCTTCCAATTGGAAAAATTCTTTCAGAATGATTTATTAATTCAATTATATTTCCTTTTATATTTAGTTCAGTTGTTGTTGTAATACCAACAGGTTTATTTAAAATAAGATAAATATGTTTCTTTTTGCTTCCTAATAATTCTCCATCTATCTTTACTTCATCATTTTCGCTTACATCACTTCCTTTTAATGCTAATTCAAAATTAATCGTGACTCTTTTTTCTTCAATTAGCCTATCTGCTGCTCTTCTTGAACAAAATCCTGTTTCGCTAATAAATTTATTAATTCTCATACAATAACCTCTTTAACTTTTTAAATTATTTTTGCTTTTTAGAACATATAGTACGTCTGTTGTGATCCATTCATTATAATCTTTCTTACTCGTTCCGCCCCAATCAACATAATCAGCATTTAGCTGAAATTTATCAGAAACTTTTAATATTTACTTTCTAAGAGCCAACCACCATCGTGTAACATTTTCGTTTCTAGCAAATCTAATGCTGGTTTACATCTTATATCATCTATTAAATCAAACTCACAGAATGATTCCAGTGCACCTAAAATATCATAATGCCAAATTAATGGATAATTAATTTGGTAAATCCACTTTTAATGACTTGTCCATTTGTCTTTCTTAGATAAAAGTTTCTAGATAAGAAAAATTCATCAGCCTTTCCAGCACATTCCTTACTCCTTTTATCACCAGACATTTTTGAATATAAAAATAGATGACTTTGCTTCGGGTCGTTTATCACAATTCCAACCACCTTCTGGAAATTGCCAATGAATTATTCTCTCGGCTAGGTTATGAATATTATCACCTGGTTATCCTAATTTAAGATTAGCTATAGTCTATATTCTTGTTGAGATGCGTACGTTATAAATTTTCCTTGCGTAATTGGAATAGCATTATGTTCGTAAGCATTCTCTTTTTTGTCGGCTACAAATTCTTTATAAAACCGTTCAAATATCAAAAACTAGACACCTGCATTGATATAGGTATTATATCGATAATGTTTTTTGGATAACCGATGTTTTTAACTTCTTGTTCAAGATTTATTATATCAATACTAGTTCTATTTTCTCCTAAACAATTAACTCATGTTTTCAAACGAAGTGATGGTTCTTTAGAAGATAATAAGTCATTAATAATAGACAATTCTTTCATAACTTATCTCCTTATATATTAAACACAATTTTTTTAACCAATAAGAATGATATATTTAATATATATATAATAAATCATTAGAGTATCCAATCATAAAATAAAGGTATTTTAATAATTCTTCACTGAATTAACTTTTTTCGTTTTATCACCATTAAATTTCCGAAATTTCACTAGTTTCATATTGCTTTGCAATAAAAAATTTTATTTTGTCATAATGATCATAGTTAGAAAAAATTTCATTGACTGTTAACATTAATAAATCATGATTATTAGCTTCTTCACTTATATGTGCAAGATAAATAAATTTTGTATTTACATTAACAATCCTTAACAATGTATATAAGGTATCTTCGTTATTTAAATGTCCAAAGTTTCCTAGAATACGTTGTTTTAAATTCCAAGGTCGATTAGTACACATTAACATTTCGATATTATGATTTGCCTCAATTATATAAATATCAGCATCTTTTATTTTTTCTTCATTAACTTGGCTGATATATCCAGTATCAGTTAAATATACTAGTTTCTTTTTACCTTCATATAAAACGTAACCAAAAGGTTCCAAAGCATCATGTGAAATTAAGAAAGGTATCACATCTAGATTATTTATTTTAATCATTTGATCACTTTTACAAATATTGAAATATTCATATGTTACACCAAACTTACGATGAGTAACTATTGCTTCATAAGTGCCATGACTAAGGTATATATTAATATTATTCTTTTTAATTAACGTATCTAATCCTTTGATATGATCTATATGTTCATGAGTTATGAATATTGCATCTATTTCGTTTATTCCGACATTTATTTCTATTAATTTAAGTACTAAGTTTTTGTAACTTAATCCGACATCAAGTAATATCTTTGTTTCATTTGTTTCAATTAATGTCGCATTTCCTTTGCTTCCACTTGCTAAAATTGTAACTTTCATTTTTTCCACTTCCTCATACCAAATTATTTTATCATAATTTAGCTTTTTTTTAAACTAAAAAAATTATTTGATATATTCACTCCCACCCATATATGGTTGTAAAACTTTAGGAATTGAGATGCTTCCATCTTCTTGTTGATAGTTTTCAACATTTGCCGTCCAAGTTCTTCCAATTGCTAACCAAGAACCATTTAAAATGTGACAAATTCTACTTTTCTTTTTGAAACTCTGCGGAATTTTATATTTGCTCTTCTTGCTTGATAATCTTATAATTACTACAAAATGATATCTCTTTATATGCATTATTATAAGGCGGCCAAACTTCTATGTCATATGTCTTAGCTGAGTTAAAGTCTAAGTCTCCTGCACAGAATTCAATTACACGGTATGGTGGTTCAAGTAATTGTAATACTCTTTCCACGTGATTAGTAAGTTTTTCAAGATTTTGATATGAATCTTCTGGTTTAACGAATTTCACTAATTCTACTTTATTAAAATGATGTTGTCTAGTGATTCCTCTTATATATAGCCTGTTGAATCTGCTTCTACTCTAATGCAAGTTGAATAAGCTCAATAAGAAATTGGTAATTCTTCTGCAATGAGGATCTCATCACGATGTAATTTTGTAACAGGAATTTCAGTTGTGGGTATTAGTAAGTAATTTATGTAATTGACCTGTGGCAGTCATAATCTCGCGATTAACAATGACGAGGTAATATTTCTGAATAATTATGCTCGTTTGTATAAGCTTCAAACATAAATGGCCCTAATTTTGCTCCTAATTTTTTTAAATAGCAAATCTTGAACCAGATATTTTTCCAGCTTTTCAAAGTCTATAATATCTAATTCTTCTGTCAACTCCCAGTGTGGCTTAAGTTGAAAACTAAATATTCTAGGTGTAATATATTTTCTTATTTCAACATTATCAGTTTCATTTGTTCCATGTGGAACATTTTTATTAGGAATATTAGGAGTAGATTGTAGTAAATTTTTTATTTCTTCATCGATTTGGTTTTAGAGTTCATTTAGTTTTTTAAAATTATCTGTTTCTTTATTCATTTCATCCATTAATTTAGATACAACTTTATTCTCGAGTTTCTATTGACATGTTTATTTTGATATACTACTTTTTTGAGATAAAATCTTCTACTTCTTAAATTATGTTTCCTCTTTTTAAATCTAGTTTTGAGAATGATTTTTGATAACTAAAATCACCCTTTCTCAATGATAGTTTTTCTTCGATTTTAATAAAATTTTCTCTTAATAATCTTTAATCTAACATTGTTATTCATCCTTAATACTTATTAAAAAAACAAAAAAACTCATCCCTTATAGTAAAGGACGAGTTTACCGGCGATGCCACCCTAGTTAATGTAATTATAATAACTCGCAACTCTGTTACGATATCGGTGTAGCTGTAAATATTTTATATTTAACTCAAAGGTAGATTCATAAATCATTTAGACCAGTTTACACCAGGCACTAACTCTCTTAACCAAATAGAAATATTACTAAGCCTTTTCTTTTTATGCTTTTGATATACGTTTGTCAATCATATTTATAAAGTATTTTCCAATTAATAAATTATCAGTTAATTCTGGATGAAAAGATGTTGCTAATATGTTATCTTGTTGAACCGCAACTATAATTTCTTTGTGAATAGCTAAAACTTCAACATTATCTCCAACTTGGTCAATATAGGGAGCACGAATGTAAACACCTTCAACTTCGCCAACTTTATTAACCATTATTTTTTCTTCAAAACTATCTTTTTGCCTCCCAAAAGCATTTCTTTTTACTCTTACATTAAGCACGCCAATATGCGTTGGATTATCTACTACTTCTTTAGCTAATAAAATCATCCCCGCACAAGTACCAAATACCGGTTTTTTAGAACAAAAGTCTTTTAAATCATCCATAAAATTGTATCTGTCTATTAATCTTCTTATTGTAGTACTTTCACCACCAGGCAAAACTAAGCCATCTATTTCTTTTAATTGGTGAGGTTCTTTGATTAGTAAAGTATCAACATTCAAATTAGAGAAATATTTTTGGTGATCAAAATATGATCCCTGTAGAGCTAATATTCCGATTTTCATTATTTCATCTCTTTCTAATATTTATATAATTATATATTACTATTATTTATAATAAAGTCAATTGAATAAATAATGTTCCACGTGGAACATTATTTCACATATCTTACAGAAAAATACAATTTTCGTCATTAGTAAATATATTTCCTTTTAAAATAATTATTTTATTTATCTAACTCTCACACCACTTATTCCGAATTCGGGGTAACGGAACGCGCTTGCGCTACTAACGCACACCATGTGGTTTTGAAATGTTAAGAATTAAAACCCTTCGGCTCGAAAAAATGCGAAAAATAAACTAACTTTGGAAAGAACCATATTTATCTTATCATTTATACACCAAACCCTTGCTGTGTCTGCATACCCATGTTGATACAATTTTTAACCCTACATATCCAAGTTGCTACTAGCGTAATACTATTGAACTCAATCATTAGTTTCGTAAGAACTAATACCCATACATTTTAATTGAAAATAATTTATAAGATAAAAATCATTCATAAGTTGTTAAAAAATATAGGAATCAATTTTACTATGGAATGTAAAATAAACTAAATAAAAAAATCCCTCAAATTATATACTTCATATTGTGGGATTTTTTTATTTTGTCAATGAGTGTTTGATTTACACTTCTTTGTTCGTATTAACAAGTTGTGTTTTGAGCGTGTCTCTAATATTTTTAAAATATGAGATCTGTGAAATGGTAAAATAATATAAATTACATTAATTTAATTGGTTCAAATACTAGATTTTTATCTAATTTATTTTCTTTAATTGTTTTATATACTTTATTGGATACTATTATATCTCTACCAGTTACAACTTCACCGAATACCTCATATGTTTTGTAAAAATCATAATTATTATTAAATATATCCCTTTAAATTTTTAAAATTGTTTCACCCTTTAGTATATTAAATTCACTTCCACATACACTACAGTTTATTCTACCTTTAGTGTCTTCTTCACTTAAAAACAAACCTTTATCTAAAGTTTTTATTTTAACTTGTCGAACGCCATCTATAATTTCATTGTTTTTATATCGTTTAACTGGCAAATATTCTACCATAATATCATTGTTTTTAAAGACATAAACTGCAAAATCACTTAAAAATATTTCATCTTCAATCCAGTATAGTTGATAAAAATTTCTATTATCCTTCCAATCAGGTATTTTATTTATATAAAAAGAGTCTATTTGAGTTAAACCATATTCACACTTGTTACAATTGCCATTTCTTGTATATGTAATGTTGCTAGCATAACCATTTTCAGGTTGAGGATATCCTAGTCTATAAACACTTCTTACCCTTAGCCACTCAGCATTATATAATTCTTTTTCAGAATAAACCTTTGAAACTTCATTTACAATAAATTTATACTTATTAAATAGTTGTTGAACTTTATCAAAATAGGGATCACTATCACAGAACTCAACAGTGATAAAGTAACCTACTTTATATTTTATACTATTTTTGTCTAAAAAATTTATTATGTCATTTGAAAAATTTTCGTCTTTACTAAAAACATATCTATACTTTAGTTTCATATTAATTCCTCCTCATATAAAATAATCATCCAATATTTTCTTTGATTTAAACAGATCATTATCAATCCATTTATTTATAATATCAATATCATCTGTTATAAAAAAGAAGTCATAATAAAAATAGTCAGTTGAACATATGAGGTTATATAATGGAAATATAATGAAGTTCATTAATTCATATCCCACCTCTACAATTCATAATCTTTCACTTTCGTATTTTCCAGTATATCTCAATGAATATTTCTTTTTTTTCAGGTTTCAAATTGATTATTTACCCCATCAAATGTTTGATCTTTAAACGTTTTAGTCTGCATAGCTTATTTCCTTTATATATTTTTTTATCCCGTGGTACCTAACCTTAATTCCCCTGAAAAAGTACTCACTAGATTATTTCCGTTAATTTCACTCATATAGTCTTCTCCCTTAATCATGGACTTTTTTCGACAAGTTACAGAATAAATACTCTGTTATAATTTATACCATACACTTTATCTTTTACAAAATTTGTAAAATAAAAAGTCTATGTTTCTATAATAAAACAAAGACTTTAAAATATCTACAATTATATATAAATAATTCGGTCCTCTTGTACTAGGATATTATGGGTTGAGTAGGTACAACCATTTTTGACTGTCCCCCTCACCGAACTTTTTCCGAATTCGGGATAACAGAACCGTACCGTTCGGTATACGGCGGCTCAATATGTTATTTATTAGTAGTGTAATAATCAACCGATGATATTATACCTCTACGTTTAATCCTTTCGTTAGTTAGTGTCTTAATTAGAATAAAGCTACATGCGATTCGCAAGTAACTTTTCCTACTATTTGCGTACTCCCAAGCCTTTTGTTTATATAATCCAGTTTTATTAATGCTTTATACCTTGTTCCTATCCTTTTCCAAGACTTCCATATACACATTCTAAGGCGTAACCTTAAATGCTCAAGCTCCTTCAGTAGAGTTTTCATATCGGCTGGTTTATAATAATTTCCCCATCTACACTTACTACTGTTTGCTTAATTTTCAGTAGTCGATAATTCATTGATACGCTCCAACTTCTTAATGATGGTTTTTAAGTTTTTCTTTTATCCTTTTTATAGACTTTTCATGTACTCTACATCGAATTTGTTTGTGCCTGGGGTTGTAGTAAAAGCCAGAGCCTAAATATTTAGATTCCTTAATTATAGAAATCTACTTTACTTTTACTCCGGTTTACCTTGAGTTTTAAATTTTCGTCTATGAATTTGGTTACACTTTCAAGGACTCTTTCACTCGCAGGTATACTCTTTACAAATCTTAATACTCTATTGGTTAACTCTCTATCTAATTCATTAAGTATAATATTAGCTAGTAGTGGTCTTAGTGGCCCGCCCTGCTGCGTTCCTTCTTCCAAAACTATTACTACACCATTTATCATGACCCCACTTACTAGATATTCTCTAATTAAACTCAATACGTCTCCATCATCTATTGTTAAGTATAGAATTCGCATGAGTTTATCGTGGTAACTTTATCAAAGATTTTATCTAAATTCATATCTACTACTACAGCATATCCATCATTAAGATATATTAAGCACTTATTAATCGCTATATGATATTTTCTATTTGGTCTGAAGCCGTAGCTAAATTCACTAAATTGTTCTTCATATATTGGCGTTTCTTATCTCTTCACGATGTTTGTAGAGAAATGCTTGCCCTTCATGGACACTCATTCCATCTATTCCAGGGGCACTTTTATTTTCAACGACCTTTTGAGTAGCTTCGATTAGATTTACTTCGCTTAATACTTGTTCCTTTCCTTATAGAAACGATACTGTTTGTCCTAAAGCCTTCTAGGTTCCTTACGATACCATCGAAGTTAGGCAAGTTTCTTTGATTTTCTACTGTTCGTATCATTTCGTAATTTACAAATTATACATATTGTTCAGTCCTTCATTGATTTAAAATCAACTACTGTAACCTCGGCTAACTTCTCACGATAAATCTTGTTTCAACCACTAAGAATATTAACTAATGTTCGTGAGACCTCATAAGGTAAGCCTATTCACTTTCATTTCACTTACTCGCCACATTTACGTGCATTATTGCTTTGATGACTTCGGACATTGTTTTGTTGTGCAAACACATCCATAATACCCGCCTGATGTGATCTTTGTTCCTCGAGCCGAAACTTAGTCTCCTGCTACATTCAAATTCCACCTCACGATGGACACCCTTGTCATCTTCCTGTGTAGTGGACTTTCACCTCTGAGTTAATAGACATGCCTGGCGCACATAAAAAAAGAGAAAGAAAATATTTCCTTCTCTGATCTATTTGATAAATTAAAATGTCTTTGTAATAATAGTATTGGTTAATAAACTTTCCTTAACATTAATTATTCTTTGATTACTGCTTCCTCTAAATTCTAAATCTAAATCTCTTAAAGAAATTTCAAACTTACCATCAATTAAATAGTCAATCCGGTTAAGTAAATTTAATAGAGTTGCGTTGTTAATCGATTTATTGAGTAAACTTTCAAAAGTATATCCAGTATAGACTATTATATCCAATTTCTGTTCAAGTCCAGAAATTAATTCAAAACATTCATTAATTTGTAAGAATGGTTCTCCACCAGAAATTGTAATTCCGGATAAGAGTGGATATTTTTTGATTTCAAATAATATTTCGTTTATTTCTTTTAAATAACCACCAAATACATCATGAGTTTTTTGATTATGGCACCCTAAACAATTATGATAACAACCTTGGGTAAAAATAGTATATCTTATTCCTGGTCCGTCTACGATAGATTCTTCTTCTATCCCAGCAATTCTAATTTTCATCTTTGCTCCAATGTTTTACACGGTTAGCAACTTCAGCCTTCTTCGCATTATTAAATCGATCTAAGCTACCTACAAGGTATCCGGTAATCCTTCTAATTCTTTCAAAAGGGATAGATTCTTCTGCTCTTCCGCATTTTGGACATGTATTATTGATTATTCCATTGAAACCACAAATGGGGTCTCTATCGATAGGATGATTTACAGAACCATAACCAATTCCTTCATCATGCATAAATCTGATTATTTTTTCAAATGCGTCTGTATTTTTTGATATATCACCGTCTACCTCAACATATGTGATATGACCACCATTAGTTAAAGCATTGTAAGGTGCTTCTTTTCTAATTTTATCAAAAATAGATATTTTATAATATACGGGAATATGAAATGAGTTAGTATAATATTCACGGTCTGTAACCCCTTCTATTATTCCATATTCTTTTTTATCCATCTTAACAAATCTTCCACTTAATCCTTCAGCAGGAGTTGCAATTAATGAAAAATTAAGGTTATATTTTTCAGTATATTCATCACACATTGTTCGCATATGACTAATAATTTCTAATCCAAGTTTTTGTGAATCTTCCTTTTCGCCATGATGAAATCCTGTTAAGACCTTTAATGTTTCTGCTAATCCTATGAAACCTATTGTTAAAGTTCCATGTTTTAATACATCTCTGACATTATCATCATAATTTAATTTATCAGAGTCTAACCATACACCTTGTCCCATTAAGAATGGAAAGTTATATACTTTCTTTGTACATTGAATTTCAAAACGTTCAAGTAATTGATTTTTAACTAATTCCATTATACGATCTAACTCTATATAGAATTGTTTAATATCTTTGTTTTTGATTGCTAATCTTGGTAGATTTATTGAAGTAAAACTTAAATTACCTCTTCCGCTAACAATCTCTTTTGATTTATCTACATTACTAACTACTCTTGTTCTACAACCCATATATGCAACCTCAGAATTATAATCGCCTTCTTTATAATACTGTTTATTGTACGGAGCATCTAAAAATGAAAAATTAGGAAACAATCTTTTACCAGAAGTATAGATTGCCTTTTTAAATAAATCATAATTGATATCATTTTTATTATAATTTACTCCCTCTTTAACCTTGAATATTTGAATTGGAAATATTGGAGTTTCTCCGTTACCTAATCCTTTAATTGTAGCATCAAGTAAGCAATCAATAACCATTCTTCCTTCATCAGAAGTATCTGTTCCATAGTTTAATGAACTAAAAGGTACTTGAGCTCCTGCTCTTGAATGCATTGTATTTAAGTTGTGAATTAAAGCTTCCATTGCTTGATAAGTTGCTTCACGGATTTCTACCATAGTAAATTGAATTACTTTATTTAAGATGTTATTGATAGATAAATTAGGGTATTTTATTATTAATTCATTCTCTATGGTTTTATAAAATTCTTGATTATTAATTTTCAATATTATATTTTTATTTTCAATTGAGTTTATTAATTCCTCAATATCGTTTTTATTAACATCTATAAAAACACCAAGTATTTTTATTAAATTATTTCTAAAAAACTTTTTGAATGTTTTCCTTACACCTAGAGCCATTGCATAATCAAAGTTAGGAATACTTTGACCACCATGTTGATCATTTTGATTTGCTTGAATCGCTATGCAAGCTAATGATGCATAACTTCTAATATCATTTGGTTCTCTAAGGAATCCATTTCCAGTTGAAAATCCACCAGCAAATAATTTAATTAAATCAATTTGGCAACAAGTCATTGTTAAAGAATAAAAATCCAAATCATGGATATGAATATCACCATTCAAATGAGCAGTAGAAAAAGCTGGATTGATCAGGTGAGTTAAATAAAATTGCTTACTTGTCTCACTACCATATTTAAGCATTGTACCCATAGCGGTATTACCATCAATATTAGCATTTTCTCTTTTCACATCATTATCTTTAGAATCCTTAAATGTTATATCATGTATTGATTTCATGAGTCTAGTGTTTGATTCTCTAATTCGCGTTCTTTCAGCACGGTATAAAATATAACTTTTTGCTACTTCTGCCTCTCCGTATGCAATTAGAGATTTTTCAATTAAATCTTGTACTGTTTCCACATTTACAGGATTATCAACAAACATATCATTTAATTTTGATAAAACGTCATTTGATATTCTATTTACCATTTCCATATCTTCATTGATTGTAGATTTTTGCGCCTTTAAAATAGCGTTATAAATCTTACTTTCATCAAAATTTACAATCCTACCATCGCGCTTCATAATATATTTCATATATCCTCCAAAAATAAAAAAATTCTATCCAAGGACAGAAAATGAAAAAATCCAAAATATACATTTATGGATATTCTCAGGCCCCAGGAGAAATTAGTACTGTTAAAAGGCAAGTCTACCGGCTTAGCATCATCCTTAGTTTCTCCTTCCCATAATTTAATTACAGTGGCATAATGAAACCTTGTCAACATTACGGTTGCTGGGACAGCTTGGGCATTTAACCCAATTCCTTATTAAGCTTAAAAAGTAAGCACCTTAAACATAAATACAATTATATATTTTATAAAAATAGATGTCAATGTTATTTCCTTTTTACATTTATTTTCATAGATAGTTTATTTTACATTATAAACTAAAAACTACCAATATATTGGTGTAAATTACATTTAATAAAATTTTTGAATTATTTATATACAAATCGTCGATTTATAACTATTTCTTAGAAAATACATAAAGTGAGTTATACACCATTTGGACTTCTAAACGAAGAAGAAACACCATAGACATCAAATATATAAAAGTAAATAAAAACTATATTCTATTACCTTCACCAATTTTAAAACTGATTTTTTAATCTGAAGACATTATAAACTTTCTGTTAACCCTTCGACGCATAATAGGTAAGGAATTCATATAACAGATTATTTTTTGTTTATCCTATTAGTAATTCATCAAAAGAAAACAAAAAGAAACTCTTACATTGACTAATTTATAGTCATCTATAAGAGTTTCTTATTTATTTTAATGATTTATATAATATTACCAGCCACGTTCTGACATACGATCTTTTTGATCTATTTTGGAAATATCTATACCTTTCATTGCAACACCTAAATTTTTAGATAATTGAGCAATTCTAGCATAATCTTGATAGTATGTTGTAGCTTCGACGATAGCACGAGCAAATTTTTCAGGGTTTTCAGATTTAAATATACCTGAACCAACAAACACACCATCAGCTCCAAGTTGCATCATTAGTGCAGCATCAGCAGGTGTAGCAACACCTCCAGCAGCAAAGTTAACAACAGGTAGTTTTCCAATTTTTTTAATTTCTAATAACAAGTGATATGGGGCGCCTAACTCTTTCGCAAAAGACATTAATTCGTCTTCACTCATATTAACTACTTTACGCACTTGTGCACTAACAATTCTCATATGACGAACAGCTTCAACTATATTCCCTGTCCCTGGTTCACCTTTTGTACGAATCATAGAAGCACCTTCAGCTATACGACGAGTTGCTTCTCCTAAATCTTTAGCACCACAAACGAATGGAATAGTGTATTCTCTTTTATTAATATGGAACATATCATCAGCTGGAGTTAATACTTCCGATTCATCTATATAGTCTACACCTAGAGCTTCTAAGCATCTAGCTTCTACAATATGCCCGATACGGCATTTAGCCATTACTGGTATAGAAACAGAATTCATTACTTGTTCAATAATAGTAGGGTCAGCCATACGGGCAACTCCACCATCTCTACGAATGTCAGAAGGTACTTTTTCTAGAGCCATTACAGCAACAGCGCCAGCTGCTTCAGCTATTTTAGCTTGTTCAGCATTAACGACATCCATGATGACTCCGCCTTTTTGCATTTCTGCCATTCCACGTTTAACACGCTCAGTACCAATGTTAATCATTTTTTACTCCTCCAAATTATTCATTAATATTAATTTCTTGTACAATTTGTATTGGGTCATTACTAATTTCTTCATCACTTGGAAGTATAGCACCACTAGCTACTAATTGATCATCTTTTAAGTTAATTAATTTAACTCCTTGAGCAGCCCTACCAGTTACAGAAACTTGAGTAAGAGGAAGTCTTATGATCATTCCTTTATTTGTTACTATTAACAAATCTTGTTTTTCTCTAGACACGGTTCTAACTGTTACTAGTTGACCATTCTTTTCAGTAACATTTATTGTTTTAACACCTTTTCCACCACGATTAACTAATCGATACTCGGAAATAGATGTCAATTTACCATATCCTAATTCGCTTATTGATAAAATATATTGATCTTCACCTTCAATAACATCCATTCCTACTACATTTTCATTTTTCTCAAGGTTTATACCTCTAACTCCAGTAGCAGTTCTTCCCATTGAACGAACGTTGTTTTCATTAAATCTTACAAGTTTTCCATTTGAAGAGCCAATAATTATTTCTCTATCACCATCAGTTAATCTAACAGCAAGCAATTCATCATCATCATTAATATTTATTGCTCTAATACCATTAGTACGGATGTTAGCAAATAGCTGTAATTGAGTACGTTTAACTACACCTTTTATTGTCGTAAATATTAAGAAATGATTTGGATCATATTCTTTTATAGCGATTATACTTCTTAACTTTTCACCATCTTCAAAGTTCAATAAGTTAATAATCGGCATTCCTTTAGCATTTCTACTATATTCAGGTATTGTAAATCCACGTAATTCATAAACTTTGCCTAAATTACTGAATACTAATATTTTATGGTGAGTTGTAGTATATATCATATGTTCGACAAAATCATCTTCATAAGTAGGTACACCTTTTATACCCACTCCACCACGATTTTGTGATTTGTAAGTATCAACAGGTAATCGTTTAATATACCCACGGTTAGTAACGGAAATAATAATATCTTGTACCGGTATTAAATCCTCATCTTCTAAATCAAATTCTTCAGATTGAATTATTTCAGTACGACGTTTATCATTATATTTATCTTTAACTTCTATTAATTCTGTTTTAACTATTTCTAGAACCTTTTCTTCATTAGCTAATATAGCTTTATATTCGGTAATTTGTACTAGTAATTCTTGATATTCAGTCTCAATTTTTTCGCGTTCAAGTCCTGTTAATCTTTTTAAACGCAAATCAACAATAGCTTTAGCTTGAATATCAGTAAGAACAAATTCATTTATTAATCCAGAAACAGCTGAGTTTTCATCTGGAGATTGTCGTATAATTATAATTATTCGATCAATATTTTCAAGAGCTATACGGTAGCCCTCTAAAAGATGTGCCTTAGCTAGTGCTTTATCTAAATCATATTTAGTTCTTCTTACGATGACATCTTTTTGGTGATTTAAGTAATGCATCAATACTTGTTTCAAATTTAATACTTTTGGTTGATAATCAACTAAAGCTAACATATTTACACTAAAAGTAGTTTGTAATGATGTATATTTAAATAAATTATTTAATAATACTTCAGGATTAACGTCACGTCGTAATTCAAGCACTATACGCATTCCATTACGATTTGATTCATCACGTAAATCTGTAATACCTTCAATTCTTTTCTCTTTAGCTAAATCTGCAATTTTTTCTATTAATCGAGATTTATTTACTTGATATGGAATTTCAGTAATAATTATTGAATTCTTTTTATTATTTTCGATAACTTCATATTTAGCGCGGACTAAAATAGAACCACGACCAAATTCATAAGCTCTTCGAATTCCATTTTTTCCTAAGATAGTACCACCTGTAGGGAAATCAGGTCCTTTAATATATTCCATTAAATCAGCAACAGATAATTCAGGATCATGTGCGAGAGCTAAAACACCATCAATTACCTCACCTAAATTATGAGGTGGGATATTTGTAGCCATACCTACTGCGATACCAGTTGAACCATTCACTAAAAGATTAGGAAATCTCGCAGGTAATAGTTGTGGTTCTTGTTCTGAACCATCATAATTATCTTTAAATTCTATTGTATCTTTGTTAATATCACGTAATAACTCCATAGCAATTTTAGATAAACGAGCTTCTGTATAACGCATAGCAGCAGCTCCATCACCATCTACAGAACCAAAGTTACCATGTCCTTCTACTAACATATAACGATAGTTAAAATCTTGAGCCATTCTTACCATCGCATCATAGATAGATGAATCTCCATGTGGATGGAATTTACCCATAACATCCCCTACAATACGGGCTGATTTTTTAAATGGTTTATCACTATGTGAACCTAGTTCATACATGCCAAATAAAATACGACGATGAACAGGTTTTAATCCATCTCTTACGTCTGGCAATGCACGTTGGACAATAACACTCATTGAATAATTCAGGAATGAGGTTTTTACTTCCCGGCTTATATTTATATCCTTAATGATTTCACCAGTCTGATTTTCTATACTCATTGTAACACTCCTTTCATAATTCAATATTAGATATCAAGATTTTGCACATAACGGGCGTTTTGTTCGATAAACTCACGTCTAGGTTCGACATCATCACCCATCAATCTATCTAAAGTTTGATCGGCTTCGTAAGCATCTTCTATTGTGACTTTAATTAAAGTTCTGAATTGTGGATCCATAGTAGTATCCCATAATTGATCAGCGTTCATTTCACCAAGCCCTTTATATCGTTGAATAGAAGGCTTAGTTCCCTCAAATTGTTCATTTAGTATTTTTTCTAATTCAGAATCTGAATAAGCATATATTAATTTTTTTCCTTGTGATATTTTATATAAAGGTGGTTGAGCAATATACACATATCCATTTTCAATGATAGGTCTCATAAATCTAAAAAAGAAAGTTAGTAAAAGGATTCTAATATGAGCACCATCAACATCGGCATCGGTCATAATAATAACTTTATGATATCTAGCATCTTTTATATTGAATTGTTCGCCAATTCCAGTACCGACAGCTTGAATCATTGATATTATTTCTTTATTTCCTAAGATTCTATTTAAATTTGCTTTTTCAACATTTAATATTTTACCTCTTAGTGGCAAAATTGCTTGAAATTCGCTCTCTCTACCACTTTTAGCACTACCACCTGCTGAATCTCCTTCGACTATATATAATTCTGATCTAACAGGGTCTTTCGTACGACAATCTGCAAGTTTAGATGCAAAGCCTAAAGAATCTAATGGGGATTTTCTTCTAGTCATATCTCTAGCTTTACGAGCAGCCTCTCGCGCGTGTGAAGCACTAATAACTTTTTCAATTATACTTTTAGCATCTGTTGGGTGCTCCAAAAAATATTTTTCTAATCCTTCAGATAAAATGGCATCTGTAATTTTTTTCACTTCAGGGCTGCCTAATTTACCTTTAGTTTGACCTTCAAATTGAGGATTAGAATGTTTACACGAGATAATACAAATTAATCCTTCTTTAACATCTTCTATATTTAAAGACTCTTCTTTTTTAAATAAATTTTTGTCTTTAGCGAAGTTATTTAAAGTTCTAATCAAAGCAGTTCTAAAACCTTGTTCATGCGTTCCACCGTTTTCATTAAAGATGTTATTAGTAAATGCATAAACTTTATCTGTGTACTCTTTGTTATATTGCATAGCAATTTCTAAAGCTATATTTAATTCCTCATTATTCTCTTTATCGACTATCGTTCTATTATCATCAATATAGATCACTTCATTATTTATAACTTCTTTACCTTTGCTTAGAAATTTAACATATTCTATGATCCCACCCTCGTAAAAGAATTCTTCTTTACGTTTAGGCTCTTCACGAAGATCTTCTATTGATATTTTTAATCCTTTATTTAAAAACGCTAATTGTTTTAATCTATCTCTTAGAATAAGATAATCATATGCTATACTCTCAGTAAATATATGTTTATCAGCTCTAAAGATAACAGTAGTACCAGAAGCATTTGTATCGCCTGTTACTATTAGTTGTGTTTTAGGATGTCCACAAGAATATTCTTGTTCATATATTTTACCTTCTTTACAGATTATAACTTTCAAATAATCTGAAAGAGCATTAACTACTGAAGAACCAACACCGTGAAGTCCTCCAGAAACCTTATAGCCCCCTCCACCAAATTTTCCTCCAGCATGTAAAACTGTAAGTATTGTTTCTACAGCTGGTTTTTTAGTTACTGGGTGCATATCTACAGGAATACCTCTTCCGTTATCTGTAACAGATACGATATTTCCTTCAAGTATTTTAACTTCTATTGTATCACAAAATCCGGCAAGGGCTTCATCTACAGCATTATCAACTATTTCCCACACGAGATGATGTAATCCACTTTCACCTGTCGAACCAATATACATACCGGGACGTTTTCTAACTGCTTCTAGACCTTCTAAGACTTGTATTTGACTTGCATTATAATTACTACTGTTTGTCAAAATTTCCACCCTCTTTTTTATTTATTATATTTCCATTTTCAATAAAGAAAATGTCGGATTTATCAATAATCTCTTTTTTAATTCCAGATATATTTGTTGTTGTCACAAAGGTTTGCACCTTTTCCTGAATACAGTCTAATAATTGTGATTGTCTTAAATCGTCTAATTCAGAAAGAACATCATCTAATAAAACAATGGGATAAAAATTGGTTTCATCTTTTATAAAATCAATTAAAGAAAGCTTTATTGCTAAAGCTGTCGTTCGTTGTTGACCTTGAGAACCAAAAATACTCACATCAATATCATTTACAAAAAGACGAAAATCATCTCTATGTATACCCATTTGTGTAGAACCTTTCAAAAGATCAGTATTATAATTTTTTTTATAAACCTCAATTATTTGATTTAAGTTTAATTTACTCAAATCACGACTAAAAGAAGAAATATATTCTAAATATAGTTTTTCATGATAATTCGAAATATGTTCGTGAATTTTATTAGCATATACATTTAACTTTTTAATAAATTCTATTCGCTTATTTAATATTTTTTCAGCATAGATTGCTAATTGTTCTGTAAGTATATCAAGATAAGGAAAATCAATTGTCTTATTAATTTGTGTCGATTTTAAATACTCATTTCTCTGTTTAAGTATTTTATTGTATTGATTTAAATTATGAATATAAATTGAAGAAGTTTGTCCGATTTCAATATCAAGAAATTTTCTTCTATTTATTGGATCTCTTTTAACAATATCTAAATCCTCTGGCGCAAACATTACTACATTAAAGGTACCTATATATTCACTTATTTTCTTTTTTTCGACATTATTGATTGAAACCTTTTTACCTTGATTTGAAATAATTATTTCTAATTTTAATTCTAAATCACTTTTTTTTAACACAGTACATACTTTAGAATAACTTTCATTAAATTTTATTAAATCTTTATCTTTACTAGTTTTATGAGATTTAGAAATAGCCAGTAAATATATACTCTCTAAAAGGGTTGTTTTTCCTTGAGCGTTATTTCCAATAAAAATATTTAATTTATTGGAAAATTTTATATCTAAATGACTATAATTACGGAAATTTAATAAAGATAAGCTTTTAATGTCCATTTATTGAAATTTCATATGTACCAAAATTATTTATTTCAATTAAATCACCATTATATAGTTTTTTTCCTCTACGATTTTCTAAAACTCCATTAACTTTTATTGGAATCTCATTTAAAAAATCTTTAACAACGCCACCAGATTCAACTATATTTTCAAATTTTAATAATTGACCTAATGTTATGAACTCTGTGTGTATAAATACTTTTTTTAGCATAAAATCACCCTTAAAAAATAGTTGTCTAACCTTATAAATTATATCACAAAATTATGAAATTTAGTAGTGTTTTAATATAATTATTTAAAATATAAAAAGGGAAAGTTTATTTCCCCTTTTAACCTATTATTAGTCAAAATATTACTCAATTCTTACTGGTAAAATTAATTGTGTTACTGAATCATCGTCAGTTTTTATAATAAATGGTCTAACTTCGCCTGTAAATTTTACAAGTATGTTTTCTTGATTTAACACTCTTAAAGCATCTAATAAAAATTTTGAATTAAAACCAATTCTTATTAACGACCCTTCTTGTTTTTTTGGAACAATTTCTTCAACTACTTTTCCTATTTCAGGAGAATCTAAAGAAATGATTGTTTTATCCTCATAGATGTCAAATTTAATAATATTTGAAGCACCTTCTTTAGATAATAAACTTACACGATCGATTACCTCTATCAATTCTAAACGGTTGAATTCTTGAATTAAACCAAAATCTTTTGGTATTAATCTTGATGTTTCTGGATAAGTTCCATCTAACAAGCGTGATTGAAATATAATATTATCAAGTTTAAATGAAATGATGTTGTTTGTTAAATGTATATCAACCAAACCATTAGAATTTGTTATAATTTTTTCAAATTCAATTAAACTTTTTCCAGGAATTACAATATTTATATTTGGTAATTCATAATCTAGGTTTAACACTTTTTGAGATAATCTATAACTATCTGTCGAAATACAATACATTGTGTTATTAACAATTTTTAAATTGACACCAGTTAGTATTGGTCTACTTTCGTTTGTTGAAATTGAAATAACTGTTTGTCTTATTAATTCTACAAGTTTATTCACTTCAATCTTAATTGGACTATTTGAACTAATAAGATTTATATTTGGATACTCACGAACATCTAAACAATTTAATGTATAATCAGAGTTTTTAAAGTTAATTTTTATAAACTTATCTTCATACAATGCTATTTCAACAAATTCCTCATTAACTTTTCTTAATACATCTTGTAATAACCTTCCGGGAATTGCTGCATTTCCTATTTCTTCAATATATAGAATTTGTTTATCATTTATAAAAGTCGGAACAAATTGTTTTATGGTGATATTAGAATCACTAGCTGTTAAATAAATTCCTTCATTTACTAAATCAAGTTTTATTGATTTTAATATAGGCATTGGTGTTTTTGTTGATAAAGCTCTGATTACATTGTTTATAGCATCTGAAAATATCATGTTTTGGATTTTAAATTTCATTAAATTCTACCTCCAATATTTTATTATTTATTATTTTTAATATATTATTATTATTATTAGCTTTGTGGAAAAGTGGAAAAGTGCCAAATCATGTATTATATTATCACAATTTGTCAAATCCTGCTTGTTGAATAATAGTGGATATCTTTTTAGTTATCAACACTTGTTATTTTAATTTACTTAATAATTTTTTTATATCTTCATCCACTTGATTATTAATTATTCTTAAATTATCTATTTTTTGAATTGAATGCATTACAGTTGTGTGATCTTTACCACCAAAATCAGAACCAATTTTAGGATAAGACGAACCTAATAAATCTCTTGTTAAATACATTGCAATCTGTCTTGGTAAAACAAAGTTAGCCTTACGAGAATTTGATAAAAGATTTTCTAAAGTAATATTATAATAAGAACTTACAGTTTTTTGGATATGAGTAACATTTGTGTTACTTAATCTTTTAATTTCTGGAATAACATCTTTCAAAGCTTCCTTTGTTAATTCAACCGTAATTTCTTTATTCATCATAGTTGAATAAAATAGTACACGTTTTATAGCTCCTTCAAGTATCCTTATATTACTTGTAAAATTACATGCTATATATTCAAGGACTTCAATTGATATTTCTTCTGAGCCAATTTTTTCTGAAGCCAATTTTTTACGTAGTATATCAATTCTCGTATTTACATCTGGCTCTTTAATATCTACCTGAGCACCCCATTCAAATCGAGATGTTAAACGATCCATAATATCTTTTAATTCAAATGCAGGTCGATCACTAGTTACAACAATTTGTTTATTTTCATTATGCATTTTCTCAAATATCTTAAAGAATTCTAATTGTGATTGTTCCTTTTTAGATAAAAATTGAATATCATCAATTAATAGCACATCAATATCATTATATTTTTGATTAAAATCATCTTCATTTTTAAGTTTTTTAACAAAGTCTTCGATAAAAATCTCTGTTTTAACATAAAGAATTTTTTTCTTAGGGTCGTTATCTAAAATAAAATTTCCGATTGCTTGCATCAAATGTGTTTTTCCTAAACCTACTCCACCGAATATATAAAGTGGGTTTGCTACTTTTCCTGGTTGATTGGCTACTTGTAATGCTACTAGATTGGCAAATCGGTTATTGGTACCAACGACATAATTCTCAAAAGTATAAATTGCTTTAAGATTATGACGATACAAGTTGTTAATATTAGGATCAATACCATTAATAGGTACTGTTGTATCGTTAGCTATAAAATCTTCAGTTATAATTTTTACATCTAGGTTTTCTCCCGAAATTTCATTTAATGCTCTAACTACTTGCCTAATATGAAAACTTTCAATCCTAGATTTATGAAATTGAGAAGGAGCAACTACATAAATTAAGTTTTTTTGGAATTTATATACTTTATTAACAGGTTTGAATATTTCTTCAAATTCATTCTTATCAAATTCAAGTGATAACTTATTTAAAGTTTTATTCCATAATTCTTGATATTGCTCATACATTTTGATTACCTCCTTCTTTTTTTAAAATAGCATATCTTGATTTTACTATTTTTTTGGGAAAAAATAAATACTAATGTAGTTAAAATAATTTTTTTTCCACAAATTGTGTAAAAAAAAGATTTAAAAGATTTAAAAAAAATGTATTAACAATGAAATGTTAATAAAAAATAAATATATATGTTATTAAAATATATTTATTAACATATCCACAGTATATGTTAAAAACAGCCTGTTAATATGTTAAATCTTGTTGAAAAATGTTGTTAATAAAAAAATATCATTTATAAGTAAAAATTAAGGTTGACATTTAATTGAATATTAAGTATAATTTATTAGCATATGTTCTATATTCGGAGGTGTAATGCATGAAAAGAACTTATCAACCTAATAAACGTAAACGCGCTAAAACACATGGTTTCCGTGCAAGAATGGCAACACATGCTGGACGCTTAGTTTTATCTCGTCGTCGTCAAAAAGGAAGAAAACAATTAACAGTTTAAAGACCACTGAGACTAGTACAGTGGTCTTTTTGGTAATCATCGAAAAGAGTTGGTGATTAATAGTGAAAAAAAAGTATATAATTAAAAAGAATTATCATATAAACTCAATAATTAATGAAAAAAGATCAATTGCTAATAAATATTTTATTGTTTATAAAAAACAAAATAATATTGAACACTTCCGCTTTGTGGTATCAATTGGAAAAAAATATGGAATAGCTGTTAAAAGAAACAAAATAAAAAGACAAATTAAATCTATAATTTATCAAAAAAATAATGAAATTATTACAAATTATGATATATTAATAATAGTTAGACCGACAGCTAGTGAATTAAGTTTTCAGGAAATAGAGATACAACTAGTTGATGCATTTAAAAGAGCAAAAATAATTAAAAGCGAGGTTATAAAAAATGTTTAAAAAATATAGAAAACTATCATTTATGATTATTTCTATTTTCACTTTATTTGTACTCACTGGTTGTGGAAACGGTGAAAGTGCTAAAAATATGGCAGAAGTAAAATTAGGTAACGGTGTATGGGATAAGTTTTTTGTAAAACCTATTGCGTGGTTGTTAGATTTTCTTACCGATAAAACTGGATCCTTTGCGGTCGGTATTATTTTAATTACAATTTTAGTAAGAACACTTTTAATTCGTGTTTATACAAAGAGTAATGATCAATCTCAAAAAATGCAACTATTACAACCTGAGGTAAAAAAAATACAAGCTAAATATGCTGGTAAAACAGATCAAGAATCGAATCAAAAACAACAATTAGAAATGATGCAACTTTATAAAAATAATAACGTAAATATTTTATCTGGTTGTTTAATGCCTTTAATTCAAATGCCTGTTTTTATGGCAATGTATTATGCGGTAGTAAGAACACCTATCACATTTGGATTTTATGGAGATGAAAGTAAACTTTCATTCTTATGGTTAAATCTAGGCAATCCAGACAAATATTATATATTACCAATCCTAGTAGCATTAACTGCTTTATTACTTCAATACATTTCAATGTATGGATTAAGTCCAGAAGCTAAAAATAATCCAACTATGAAGATTATGACTTGGATGATGCCAGCTATGATGTTAATGTTCTCATTTACTCAAGCATCAGCATTATCATTATACTGGATAGTAGGTAATATTTATTCAACGCTACAAACTATCATAGTAAAAAAACCATTTAAAAAGAAATTATAGTTTAGAAAGAGGGTTCTAGAATGAGAAAAACTGTAGTCGAAGGCAAAAATATTGAAGAAGTAAAATTAAAGGCTGTTGAACTATTTAAAGAACCTATCGATAAATTATCTTTCAATATAATTAATGAAAAAAAAGGTTTTTTAGGTTTTGGTTCACTTGCAACTGTAGAAGTAACATTAAATGTAAATCCATCTGAAGAAGGATTAAAATTTTTAAATAATGTTATTTCTGAAATGGGAATAGAAGCCAAAATAGAGATGGTAAATGGTGACGGTGAAGTAAAATATAATATATCTAGTGATAATAATCCATTGTTAATAGGTAGAGAAGGAAGCACGATAGAAGCTCTGCAATATTTAACTAGACAAGTTATTAGTAAGTATACAGATGAAAAAATAATTTGTACTGTCGACGTTGGTGGATATAAAGAAAAACGTAAAATGCAACTTGAAATATTAGCAACAAAAGTAGCTAAAGAAGTAGCAAGAACAAAAATTGAAGTTAGATTAGATCCAATGACTTCTTATGAAAGACGTATTATCCACTCTAAATTATCTGAATGGCGCGATGTTTTTACAGAATCAGTAGGTAATGAACCATATCGCTGTTTAGTAATTAAACCGAAAAGGTAACAATATACTGCATCTCATAAGATGCAGTTTTTTTATTAAATTAATAAATATTTGATATACTATAATTGAATGTAGGTGATAAAATGTTTAATGATACAATTGTGGCGATTTCAACTGCTCTAGGTGAAGGAGCTATTTCTATTATTAGATTAAGTGGAAATGATTCTATAGAAATAGTAAGCAAATTATTTAAGGGTAAAAATTTAATTGAAGTTAATTCGCATACAATAAATTACGGTCATATTATAAACCCTGAAGAAAATTCAATAGTTGATGAAGTACTAGTTTCAGTGATGAGAGCTCCAAAAACATTTACAGCTGAAGATGTGGTAGAAATAAATTGTCATGGTGGTATATTTGTCACTAACAAAATATTAGAAATTCTATTAACGCATGGAGCACGTCTAGCTGAACCGGGTGAATTTACTAAGAGAGCATTTTTAAATGGAAGAATAGACTTAACACAAGCAGAATCAGTAATGGACTTAATTAATGCCAAAACAGAAGAATCCTTAAATGTAGCTTTAAATGGATTAGATGGAAAAGTTTCGCAATTAATTAAAAATTTACGAGAAGAAGTATTGTTTGTCGTCGCAAATATAGAAGTCAATATTGATTACCCCGAATATGATGATGCGATTAAAATGTCTAATGAAATTTTAAAACCAAAAATATTTGAAGTAATATCAAAAATTGAAAAAATCTTAGAATATGCCAAAACAGGAAAGATTTTAAGAGAGGGAATAAAGATCGCTATTATTGGTAGACCTAATGTAGGAAAATCAAGTTTACTTAACATATTAATGCGTGAAGAAAGAGCAATTGTTACTGAAATTGCTGGAACTACCAGAGATATAATTGAAGGATATATCAATATTGGAGGAATACCACTAAAAATAGTTGATACAGCTGGAATAAGAGAAACAAATGATATTATTGAAGCTATTGGTGTAAAACGTTCAATAAAGGCACTAGAAGAAGCAGAATTGGTATTACTTGTTTTAAATAACAATGAAAAACTTACTGAAAGCGATAAAAACTTATTAAAAATATCCGAAAGTAAACAAAGAATTATCATCATAAATAAATCTGATTTAGAAACTAAAATTGAAAAAGAATTGTTAAAGAATTATATAGAGACAACAATGCTAGACGATAAAAGTGTTGATGTAATTGAAAAAAAGATAAAAGACATTTATAACCTAGGAGATATAAAAACCAAAGATCAAGCCTATATTTCTAATAGTCGCCATATCGCAAAACTCAAGTTAGCAAAAAGATCATTAGAAGACGCAATCGAGTCCATTGAATTAGAAGTCCCTATTGATATGGTTGAAATTGATGTTAAAGATGCATGGATGACTTTAGGTGAAATATTAGGTGAAGAAGTTGGCGATGCCTTATTAAATGAATTATTTAGTAAGTTTTGTTTGGGAAAATAATAATTTACTAATATTTGGATATAATATATATTAATGATAATTAGAAATATCATTGACTTTTTAAGCCAAATATTGTATATATAATAGTAGCAACGTTGAAGAGGAGATTACCTTTTAATGGTCGTCACAGCAAGTTAGGGTTGATGAGAGCCTAATACAGATTTAAAAGCGAAGAACACCTCAGAGTTTCTTATCGAAATTACTTAAGAGTAGACTAAGACGGATCTCCTACCGTTAAAAAGGATTCCCAAAGAGGTCTATATAGACAATTAGGGTGGTACCACGGATTAGTTACAGCCATTCGTCCCTTACAGAGAGATTGGCTGTTTTTTTATATTTTTATTTAAAAGGAGATAATATGAACTTAATAATTCCTAAAAATTACGAAAATAAGTTATCTGTTTTTCAAACTCAATTAGCAATTAAAAAACTAAAAGATTTCTTTGAAAGACAATTAGCTTATGAACTGAACTTATCACGTGTTACAGCCCCATTATTTGTTAACCCTGAAACGGGATTAAATGATAATTTAAGTGGTATAGAAGAACCTGTATCGTTTAAAGTTGATAATAATCAGGAAGTACAAATAGTACAATCACTAGCAAAATGGAAAAGAATGGCTTTATATAACTACAAAATTAAAGAAAAACGCGGTATATATACTGATATGAATGCGATACGTAAAGATGAAATACCTGATAATATCCATTCTTATTACGTTGATCAATGGGATTGGGAAAAAGTAATATCAAAAGATGACCGTAATATTGACAAACTAAAAGAAATAGTAAATCGTATTTATAAAGTATTACGAATAACAGATGAATATATAACAGATGAATACCCTATGCTTTCTAAAAAGCTTCCAGAAAGTATTTATTATATTACTTCACAAGAATTAGAGGATTTGTACCCTAATTTAAATGATAAAGAGCGTGAAAATGAAGTATGTAAAATGCATAAAGCTGTCTTTATTTCTCAAATTGGAAAAGTCCTTAAATCAGGTAAATCTCATGATGGTCGTTCACCAGATTATGATGACTGGGAACTTAATGGAGATATACTTGTTTATAATCCAATTTTAAACAACGCTTTTGAATTATCTTCAATGGGTATAAGAGTTGATAAAGACTCGTTATTAAAACAACTTGATAAAGCTAATAAAATGGAACGCTTAAAACTTGATTATCATCAAGCAATCGTGAAAGAAATTCTTCCATTTACAATTGGTGGGGGAATCGGTCAATCAAGACTCTGTATGTTCTTTTTAGAAAAAGCACATATTGGTGAGGTTCAAAGTTCGGTATGGCCAAAAGAAATGGTAAGTGAGTGTAGCAAAAATAACATAACATTATTATAAAGGGTGTGGTGGGATTGAACGGAAATGAATATCTAATATTTATTTTAATTGGTTTGTGTATAATAATAATATTATTTAATCTAATTATCTTAATTAAAGTTAAAAATGATAAACTGAAAGATTATAAAAAAGATATCGAAGATTTTAAGTTCAATCAACAAACACAATTTATGAATATACAAAAGTCACTTTCAGATGATTTTTCACAGTTAAGAGAAAATATAATTATAAATATCACGAAGTATAACGAACATACTATAAAAGAATTATTAATGTCTCAAAATAAAATGTCACAAGATTTGTTTAACTTTAAAGACAATATGCAAAAAGACATGTATAAATTGTTTGAAAATTTAAATAAAAACATGAATGATAATTTAGAGAAAATGAATGAAAGAGTAGATATGCGTTTGAATGAAGGTTTTGAAAAAACGAATAAAACATTTAATAACTTATTAGAACGTTTAAGTAAAATAGATGAAGCGCAGCGTAAAATTGAAAGTTTATCTACTAACATCATTTCATTACAAGATATTTTAACAGATAAAAAATCGAGAGGAACTTTTGGAGAAGTACAATTAAAACAAATATTAGCTTCTATATTTGGTGAACATAATACTAAAATCTATGAAACTCAAAAAACATTAAGCAATGAGAAAATTGCAGATGCCGTACTATATACTCCAGAACCTTTAGGACTTATTTGTATAGATTCTAAATTCCCTTTAGAGAATTATAAAAAGATGATTGATAAAAATCTTACTGTTGTTGAAAATCATGAAGCTGAACGGTTTTTTAAACAAGATGTAAAGAAACATATAAATGATATTAGAGAAAAATACATCATTAAAAATGAAACAGCTGACTCTGCGATTATGTTTGTTCCAGCTGAAGCCATCTTTGCGGAAATAAATGCATATCATCAAGATATAATTGAATATTCACAAAAAAGCCAAGTTTGGATTGCTTCACCAACTACACTAATGTTTTTATTAACTACGGTCCAAGTGGTTCTAAGAAATTTAGAAAGAGATAAATACTCTGCAGTTGTACATGAGGAATTAAATAAATTAGGTAGTGAATTTAAACGTTATAAAGATCGATGGGACAAATTATCAAAAAATATTGATCAAGTTTCCCGAAATGTTAAAGAATTACATACTACTTCAGATAAAATTGAAAAACATTTTGATTCAATTTCTAGAGTAGATTTAAAAGATAAAGAAGAAATAATATTAGTTACTAATGACGAGGAGGAAGACAATGAAAAAAGTAGTGATCAGACAGATTTATCGTGATTTTAAAAATTACGAAAATCAAGTATTAGAAATTACTGGATGGGCTCGTAGTAATCGAGCACAAAAACAATTTGGTTTTTTAATGATTAATGATGGTTCATTTTTTGAATCAATTCAAGTAGTTTATGAAGAAAACCTAGAAAACTTTAAAGAAATTCAAAAATATCGTGTAGGTAGTGCTTTAAAAATAATAGGTACAGTTAATTTAACACCAAACGCTAAACAACCTTTTGAAATTAAAGCACAAGAGGTGATACTTGTTGGCGATTGTCCCGAAGATTATCCAATTCAACCTAAAAGACATACAAGAGAATTTTTACGTGAAGTAGCACATTTAAGACCTAGAACAAATCTTTTTAGTGCCGTATTTAGAGTACGTTCATTAACTGCTCATGCGATACATACATTCTTTCAAGATAGAGGATTTGTATATGTACATGCACCTATTATTACCGCAAGTGATGCTGAAGGCGCTGGAGAAATGTTTAGAGTAACTACTTTAGATTTACACAATGTTCCAAAAAATGAAGAGAAAAATATCGATTATAAACAAGATTTTTTTGGCAAATCGACAAATCTTACTGTATCTGGACAATTAGAAGCAGAAGTTTTTGCTTTAGCCTTTAGAGATGTGTATACTTTTGGGCCAACATTTAGAGCGGAACTATCAAACACATATAAACATGCTGCAGAATTTTGGATGATAGAACCTGAAATTGCATTTGCTGATTTATTAGATGATATGAATTTAGCTGAAGATATGGTTAAATTTATTATTCAATATGTAATTGAAAAAGCACCAGAAGAAATGCAATTCTTTGATGAGTTTGTTCAAAAGGGTTTATTAAATCGACTAAATACATTATTAAAAAGTAAATTTCATCGCTGTGACTATTCTGAAGCGATTGAAATTCTTAAAAAGGCTCCCAAACAATTTGAAAATAAAGTTGAATGGGGAATTGATTTAGCTTCTGAGCACGAACGTTATTTAACTGATGAATATTTTAAAGCTCCTGTATTTGTGATTAATTATCCTAAAGAGATTAAAGCAATTAATTGGTGGATCTCAACGTGAAGAACGTTTAGAAGTTCTTTTACAACGTATGAAAGAAATTGGTGTACCTGAAAAGGACTTGAATTGGTATTTAGATTTACGTAAATATGGTGGAGTTAAACATGCTGGGTTCGGATTAGGATTTGAACGCATGTTAATGTACCTAACAGGTGTCGAAAATATTCGTGATGTTATTCCCTTTCCAAGAACACCTAATAATTGTGAATTTTAATAAAAATAAGACGTATAAGGTTACTCACTTTATACGTTTTTTAATACAAAATTTCATTGTATAATCTATACTAAAGTGATAATATTAAGCAGGATATATTTATCAAAATCGAAGCATTACATTATTAAATGTACTGCTTTTTAATGTGAGGGCTAAATGAATAAAATTAGATTATTCTTAATATCATATAACAAATTACCAAAAGAAGCTTGGATTATCGCAATATCAAGAATTATAAATGCAATGGGCGCATTTGTAGGTCCAGTAATGACCTTTATTTTAAAAGATAAAATTGGTTTATCAGATAGTGAAGCAGGCTTTTATATGACATTAGCTGGTGCTATTAATTTTTTTCCGCCCTTAATTGGTGGAAAATTAGCAGATACATTAGGTAGAAAAAAGACGATTATTATCTTCGATTTATTAGGTCTATCTACTTATTTTATTTGTGGATTTATAGAACCCTCTATTACATTAATTTACGTAATGATTATAGCAGGAATTTTCTATTCTATGGGAGGACCTGCTCATGAATCGTTACTTGCTGATATCAGTAACCCTAATAATCGAAAACAGGTTTATTCTTTATCTTATATGGGATGGAATTTAGGTTATGCTGCTGGACCAATTATAGCTGGTTTCTTATTTCATAAATATCTAAACTTGATCTTTATAGGTGACGCAATAACAACTTTCTTATCCTTATCGTTAATTTTTATCTTTATTAAAGATAAAAAAAATAAAGTAAATATTGAAAATTTGAATTCACTAGAAGTTGAAGAAAAAGGTTCAATATTTGCTGTGTTAATTAAAAGACCACGATTATTATTATTTGCGACTGTCATGATTGGTTTTAACTTTGTTTATTCTCAATGGTCATTTTTACTACCCATTCATACGTCAACAAACTTTGGTGGAGTGCTTGGTCCAAAGTACTACGGTGCAATGGCAAGTTTAAATGGAGCTGTTGTAATTGCATTTACAGCAATTATTAGTTTTATCTTTTTAAACACTAAAAATTATAAAACGATCGTATATGGTGGACTTTTTTATATGTTAGGTTTTGGCTTATTAGGTTTCTTAGATAGTTTAGCCTTTTTTTACATTTCTGTATTTATTTTTACACTAGGAGAAATATTGCTAACAATCAGTGTCATGCCTTATGTATATAATCATACACCCTCTTCACATCGTGGAAGAATGAGTGGCACATTATCGATGATTATGGGTTTTGGTTGGGTATTAGGTCCATTTGTTATGGGACAAATTAGAGAAGTTTTAACCATA
>JARDZP010000128.1 GCA_029240795.1 Haloplasmataceae bacterium
TTTCATTAAAGGTTTAATTGCAATCTTACCCTTTTTCAATCTTAATTGAGGTTTTAAAGTATTAATATTAGGAGCTGATTCAGCAACCACACTAATGATATTTTCACCTCTTAAAATTGTTAAACCAAGTAACCTTTTCTGTTCTTTAATTTTCGATTCATCTATTTCTCCATTTTTCACTTGATCCAGATATTTTTTGGATTTTTGTTGTAAACGAAATTCTTCACATTCAGATAATACTAAATTCATGTATTTGTCATATGACATTAATGTTCCAACAAAGGTTGATGTATTAGAAGTTGTCACACGTACCTTATAATTAAGTAATGTTTCAAGTCTAGTGTTCTTCGGTACTCTTCCTAAAACCATTATAAAGTGTTGATGATGTTTATAGTTGTATAAAGTCCTAAAAAAATCCAAGGAATAAAAATATAATAGAAAGAATTAAATCATTAAATTGTATATATTCATGTTCAAAAATATTAACGTAAAGTAAGACAGTATAAAAACTAATTAAGTTTTAATCGCTAAATTTTAAGCATTGAAAGATTTTCGCGGTGTTTTTCTTTTCATATTACATTTATTTCACATATGGAAACTTGTAAGGCAATTATTTAAATAGTTTATTAGCTTTGAAAGATTACTTGATGTATTAAATCTATACATATCAAAGTTATTCATACTATACTTAGCACAACTTTCATGAGTGATTTTTTTTCAGTTAAACTTTCTGAATTGACACTACGTTAGTATGATTCAGTAATTTTATCCTATGAATATCACTTCCCTTTTGTGGTTTATAGTTGCTTTGACAGTGAAGTATGGCAAAACATTCAGGTTTGTAGTCATTGAATTTAAATATTGACATTTGTTTTTCTTTTCACCTCATAATTCCCTTATATATGAATTAGAAGATAATGGATTTTCACTACAGAAATCCCCGCTCTTGAATCAAACTGAAACGCTACTTTTGTGGTAGTATTTAAGTACTTGTATTCAACAGTTGCGGTAGGTAGGTTTTAATTGTAGTGAATCTCATTCTAATAGATTTTTAATAAAAAAAAATTATAAAATCTATGATATGAGGATTACCTACCTAATTGCTAAATACTTTATTGTTATTAGCTTATTTCTACTTTCTCATTATTAAGTTATTTATCTTACGTATATATCTGTATGTTTTATCATTTATACCGTGTTGCAATTGGCTATCTCGAAATCAGCTTTTGGCATTTCATATCCAATCTCATTTCCTCTTGGAAGAGATTAAAACCGTGATTATCGCATCTTAATTTTCTTTCTGTAGAATTCTTTAATTTTATCCATTTTTTCCTTTTCACATTTCGTTCAACTTTAAGAAATTTTATGTCGACAATTGGCATTAAATCTCATGCAGTAAGTTTTGTAGAAAAAATGAGGAAAACTGTATCTCTTTGCATAATCGAACGCCTATTTTGCGATGACTTCTCGGTTAATCTTCATATCATTACTTAAACCACTATTGATCCATTTAATGCCATCACTTTTAAACTCAGCGGCTGAAAATGGATCTAATCTCTTCAGCACATGTCTAATAACAAGGAGATAGCGCGAAAATCTTAAAAATTTGGAATCCTATCATTTTTGGCAAAAGTATTCAATTTCAGGTGCAAAAGTATCAAACATTTCACAGAAATATTTGGGTGTCGTGCTTTCAGTCTGATATCTGTCGTAGCTATAAACTCTTTCGCCTTATCAAGAACTGAATCAAATTCAAAGAAAGCTCTACTTTCTCTCCCAATACATAAAAGTATTTGAATTGGTAATTTTAACCTGTTTAATGGCGTACCTTCTGGGAGATCCTGACGTATAAAGAAAGATCCACCAAATTCTGTTTCTAAAAAGTTCTCTAGTTTTTGATATATTGGCATAAACATGTCGTTCGAGGTGTTAATAAGCTCACACAACCCAATTCAATAAACCTCCATGATTTCGTTGCTGCATTTAAATGAACCAATTGGATATAGATTTTTTTAGTATTTTCGATAAAAAGGGAATTATTCTTCATTATATTGATAACAACTATGTGAACAAGAGAGTGTATTAGTGTAAAGAGCATTATATTGTTAAAAAGGTACAGGTACGTATTACCTATGTAATTTTGGATATTTCACTCACCAGATCAGAATGATTATCTTTGTACCAGCCAGCTCATAAAATCCGAATTCGCCACGATTTATTGAGTGACAGGCAATTATTTATTGAATATTCTAACGATTAAGTATAGAACGCTACCATCTGTTAGAAGATAGACGGATCATCTGAGTCGCAAGTCGCAAGAGTAAGAGTCGTATGAACATGATTCCATTTAAAATAAATATTAGGATATCATGATTATTATGATATGAGACATGATATGATTTGCCATAATCTGAGTTATCGAAGAAATGAAAGACGTTATGAGCAGGTGATCAGGCGATGAGTGTACCATGGTTGTACAGAAGGTGTACAACCAGCTCAGGTAACTAAACAAGGAATTATTAGATTATACGATAAGTGATTATAATTCTATTGATCCATTTCGTGCATGATTCTAGTGAACGGTATGATGTATATAAGTACGTTGGTGATTCTGCTAATGTATCATGCAGATACTGGTGAACGGCTCTTTAAAAGGTCAAACGGGCGCACACTCTTCAAATATATTTTATATTATTTTAATACTCTAATTTAATTTTATTTTAATTACGCTCTAGTTGCTCATGATCCAACTAAGCGAACACTTGTCTAATTGCTGTATATATCGTCTTCGACTTAGAAGACGTTATATGTATGATCAATTTTACTTAGTACAGTTTGGCAAGAGTTTAATTTCAAAAAAAAATTTTAATGTTATCTTTGGTAAATCGGAAACATACTACCATGGCTTTTTCTAACGGCATGCGAATAATGTAAAACATGGAAGATAAAAAAAAAGTACATAACTGTCGCATCTTTTTCAAACAGTTGGCTTTTGTTATTCTTTCCTAACACTATTTACAAGTTTAAGAGTCCGGTTCTTCATATGAAAATATTTACAGCTTTTCTACACACAAATGCATTCTAAAATTGAGTAGGTTATTCCAATTTTACAGTACGTGTTCACTTTATAGATTTCATGTCTTCGATTCTCTCCCTTCATTTACCTAGTAGAAGTGAAATTTTTGGGCGCCTTCATTGAAAGATTTTGGAAGTACTGTATATTTCTTTTATGTTGCAATAAAAAGAAAAAATAAGCAGTAATGTTACCTTTAAAAGAGAGAACCAGATGCACAAATCACTTTAAAATTTAGATATAGTCGAAAGGAAGAATATACTTCAATTTATTAACGATTTTTCTTGGATCTGTGCCACCTTGAATTTTAAAGGATCAAGTTTTTTCAAACTAAAGAAGTTCTTCAGAGATCCATATTTATTACTGCAACACAACTATATCAAATTTTTACCCAACAAAAAAGTACTTCTACTTTCAAAATTCTATCAATGAGATAAACTTAATGCGCTATTAAAATGATTCCTAAATTTTTGTACTTCATTGACCTCATTAGGTGAGACTCTTTTTCAAGGAAAATTAATTTAATTTCTGAATAATTATAATAAAGTTAAAAAATCTTAATTAGTTAAAAAAATTATTTAATGTCTTTAAAAATGTATCATAAAGGATTTATTTTTCTTTCGAAATCAAAAGAAAAAATTATAAAAAAAATAAGAAACTTTATTTTCTGTAAAGTGAGAGAAGTTGATTAAATTACTAACATGTAAGCTGCTAGAGCAAGAATAACAGAATTTCCTAATTTATACCCTGAACCCTCATATATAGCTGAGAGATTAGCGGTTGATGATCCTGATGCAGTTGATACGGATGGCTTTGTTGTAGCTCCAAACTCAATGCTTGTTGGAACGGTACTTAAAGTGATACCAGTAAGTTCAGTCTTCGTTGATGTAGTTAAGCCGGTAATAGTTCCGGCGCTACCACTAATTGGCTTTTGGTTTGAAAGCGTGGATGTAGTACTTGGAACATAAATAATTGTTGAAATCGCACCAGAAACGCTAGTAGTTGCTGTAGTTGAATATGATTTATACCAAGTGAAAGTTTGGCATTTTGCACACTCAGTCGAAGTCTTAGTAATAGTTGACGACGATGGGACACAAACAATAGTTGTAACAGTAGTACCAGAAGTCGCAATAATTGTACTGGTGTAAGAGTTCGACCAGGTGGTAGTAATATAATTTGGTTCAGTTGTGATTTTATTGACACTTACGTCAGAAGTTGATGATGGAACACAAACAACAGTTGTAACAGTAGTTCCAATAGTAGTGACTACAGTACTGGTAAACGAATTTGACCATGTAGATGTAGAGCAAGTAGATGACGGAACCTGTGCCACTGTGTATGTAGTTTTGACAGGTTTACCGTTGGAATCAATAGCAGAAGTGGTAACTACAACGAAACTGGTGTAACTACCCGTCCATGCAGCAAGCGTGGTTTCTGGTACTAACACCGCAACGTCGGTAGTGGTAACAAGGTTGCCGCTAGCATCGGTGGTGGTGTACACAAGGGTAGACGTGATGCTGGATTGACCCGTGTATGCATAAGTGTGAGATGG
>JARDZP010000045.1 GCA_029240795.1 Haloplasmataceae bacterium
ATTATAGTTTACATACCAATGTGTCCATTCTCTAATTGACATAAAATGCATATATACAGCGTCGCCAATCGCAATTCCGCCTGTTGGAATTTTTGTTACCTCTCTACCATCTGTCGCAGTTCTTCCTTCTACGCCATCGGCAACATCAGCATCATGTTTTCCTTGTATAACAGCTTTAACTTTTCTCCAATTATTAACGAGAAAGCTATCAATTTTTAGTCCATCGTCAAGATAAAAATCTGTACTAAAACCTAAACTATTGCTTTCCCATACTCCTTCATCTAATGTATCACCAAAGAAAAGATACATTTTCTCACCATCATAAACAGGGATTCCTAAATCTGTTCCAAACAAACCATCTTTTATTCGACCAAATCCATATTTACTAAATGTTTTATTGATTGATTCTTCTCCAGTAATTTGTGCAACTTTTCTCACAAATTTAACTTTAAAATCATGAGAAAACCATCCATTTTTCGGATACGTTAGTGGATCTCTTTCTTGTGTTGTTGTGGTAGTTTCTACTGTTGTAGATGTAGAAGTAGTGTCTGTGCTATTTTTACAACTTAACAGTAGAAGTATAAGTAAAGTACTTAAAATAAATAATTCGATTCCTTTAATCTTTTTCATATATGTCTCCTTTCTCAACTAATCCTAATCTTCAGTTTGCTTTTTGCTTATATTTCTTTTGTCAAAGCAATGTTTAGGACAATAGGTTACTAACTTAACAAGCTAGTAACCTATCTAAATTATACTTTTAGTTCAATTTCTTATATTTCTTAATTATTTTTTCTTAACAAATAACACTAGTACTCCACCTGCAGCAAATGCAGCTACAACAGAAGCACTAAACCAAACCCATATTAAATTATTTTTTTCTATAACTGGTACTACAGGTTCTTCGGGTTGTTCTGGCTCTTCCGGTATTTCAACTTTTTCTGTTAATGATAAATTATCTAGATATAAATAATTATAGCTTTTGCTTTCAGTATCTAAATTAAGTTCAAAATAGTCAAAGTCAGTATTAGTTATTGTTACAGGAAGTGTAACATTGTACCATCCATCTTTTCCTTCTATTTTTAACCATGTACCTTTTTTAACACCATTATCAAGTACTAATGATGTAACATTTAAACTACTATTATCTTTATTTATTAATTTTAATTCTATGTTTTTAGCATCAAAATCTTCTGATAGTTTAACATCAAAACTAAAATTGTAATCTCCATTTGTTGGTATAGCAACTAATTTTCTAACACCAGAATTAGCGTTTGTTGTATATCCTAATCTTAGTACGTTAGAATTGTATTGATTACTTATAGTAGGTACAGATACATCTTCTCCCACAAAATAACCACTCTTTGGTCCTCTACCTACAGGAGTTGTTGTAAGATTGTGAACACCATAATCTAAGAAACCTTCAAAGTTTCCACCGTTAACTAAATTTTCACCTACTTGGTTACCTTCACTATCTAATTCAACTAGTGAAATATTATCTAATAGAGCATAATTATCAGGTAATTTAGCAGTTTTAAACCATACTTGAATACTATCAAATTGATCAATTGCTGATAAAGTACCTTCAAAGGTGTAATTTGCCCAACCTGTTTTTCCTGGAATATCTACCCATTCTGTTCTAGTATTAATGGTGCTAGATCCATTTATATTTCTAATTATGTGCATATCTCTAGGAACACCAGGACCTGCGAATGCCATCCCAAAATCTGCCACTCTTCCATTTAAATTAAAATCAATACTAAATTTGTACTTCATTCCTTTTTTTAGTGAGGCAGTTGGAATTAGTTTAATGAAACTACTCCAATCTTGGTTAACATCTGTGTATGATAGTAATAAAACTTCATTATTGAAATCTTGGGGGTCCTTCATAGCTGTTGCTCTTGAATCGAAATGTAATGATCCCCAACCATTAGCTACTCCAGAATCAAATACTATATCTGGCAAAGTTACTTGATGCCAATTTTCAAAATCACCATTTGGTTCTTCTATAACATAGTCTAGCCAACCTTCAAATGTTCCACCCGTAATAATATCAATCCCTGTTGGATTATTTTCTGCATCTAATGCGTAAATAGAAAGGTTATCTATTAATAAAACTATATCGTTTGATCTTTTAGTATGCATAAATATGTTTAAAATATCAACTTTTTTACCCTCTTCTGGATTAAAATCTACTGTATAATTCTTCCATCCTGGTCTTCCATCAATATCTGTCCAACTAGTTTGATTAGCAAGTAATGAATGATCCCATCCATATCCTGGACCTGTTATTCTTAATCCGATATTATCTGAATCACCTGAATATTTTAAATCTAAACTTACACGATATTTATCAGCACTTTGAAACGGAAATTTTTTGAAGAAACTACTCCATCCTTGATTAAGTTCAGAATAAGATAATTTTACAACCGTATTGTCAGGGTCATTGGGGTCTGCAATAGCTACAGCATAAGAATCTTGTGAAATTGATCCATAGCCTCTATTTAGACCTTGTTGAAATTCTAGACTATCAAATTTCAGTTCTTTTATAGCTCCACCGCTAGTAACTAATTCTTTTAGTTCATTTGTATCTTCTGCTAATGCAGAAAATGAAATTGATAATAGAAATACAAACATCATCACAGTTGATGTTAATAGTAATTTAAAATATTTTTTCATATATCCTCCTACTTATATTTTTTTATTTTATACTAATCTTTAATGTACATGAAAACATAAATAAAATATACCTAACATTTTGTTTAATAGGATTTATTTATCCATTTTTATGAATTCATGGGCATAAAGCAAGTACCCAAAAGATTTAAAGGATTATCAACTAAATTGTTAAATCTAAAGAAATAGATTAATGCATTTATTATTTGCAAATAATAATATGATGAACTTCATTTTATATACAATCTAAACGTTTACATATTCATTATATAATAGTTTCAACTCCTTTGTCAAAGAATTATTTAACATTTCTATCGTAAAAGTAAATTAAACTATTTTTAAACATCATTAATAAAAAACGCATTCATTCATTTAATTTTTATAATATAAAAATACATAAACCTATTGTCTATAACCTTGTAAAAAATCAGTTTTATATATAGTATTAGATAAAGTTTATCTAAACGTTTAATTTGTATTTACTCCATTTAGTCTTAGAAAACAAGTACTCTAGTCATTAACAAATATTTTGTTAAGTATGACTTAAAGATTGTTTTTTAGGGTGTTTTTATATACTTTTTTTAAATAAATTCTATAAAAAAAATTACATCAGATAAACATCGTTTTTCTGATGTAATTATTGAATTTACTTTATAGTTTAACCATTTTTACTCGCCAGTGATACCTGTCTTATCTATACTTTCAACAAACCATTTTTGTACAATGGCATACATTGCAATGAGTGGCAATATTGAAAGGATTGTACCAGCAAAGGCCTTTGCTTCAGTAAATTTAACTTCAACATTATTATATTGATCTGTTGGATTAACCTTATAATAACTACTACTTAGATTCTTTAAACTCATAGGTAATGTATTAATTTTACCCTCTAAATAAGTTCTTGCGAGAAATGTTTCATTCCAATATAATGAGAATGCATAGACTGAAGTAATGATAATCGCTGGAATAGCCATTGGTATCGCAATTTTATAAAATATTTTAAATGAACTAGCACCATCAACTATAGCTGCTTCTTCTAATGATTTAGGAATCATATTAAAAAATTGAAAGAATATTAAGATAAATAAAGCAGCTTGTAATCCCTGACCGCTGATTGCTGGTAGGAGTATTGCAAAGATATTCCCTGTTAAGTGTAATTGACCCATAATTCTATATGTTGGGATAAAGAATAGAGCTTTTGGCATAATAAATGTTAATAAAATTAAGACAATTACTAGTTTCCGTCCAACAAACTTAAAACGAGATAATCCATATGCAATCGTTGAAGAGGAAATAAGTAATGCCAAAGTATTAATACCCGAATAACCAATAGAAACAAATAAAGTTTTCACAAAATCTAATGCTCTATAAGCAAATTGATAGTTTTTAAAGTTTAATTTTGATGGAATCCATTTTATTGAATTATCTATTAAATCCATATTTGACATCATACTTGTCGAGGACATGTATAATATAGGGTATAAAAATACAAATCCTAAGACTGTCAAAAGAAAATACATCATTAATTTGTAGAAAATACCTTCTGACGATTTCATCCCCAACAGGACTCTTTTTATTTTTAAAAATCCTTTTCGATGTTTATATGAAATTTTTTGATTTTTTATTACTTCCATTATTTGTTCCCTCCTCTCTTTTTACCATGTGTAAGAAAATACAATACAGCAATAAGAACTACTTGTAAAAGTGCGAATAATACTGCTTGTGCTGATGCATAACCTTCATAACGTGCAGGATTATATCGAGAAAGATTAATAATATTATTAATTGAATTATCTGCCGTACTATCAATATTGGCCATAAATACTACTAAATACACAATTACTACACTAACAAGAGGGTATATAGTTGGTAATGTAATTTTCCAAAAGATATTCCATGAAGATGCTCCATCTATTGAAGCTGCTTCAAATAATGACTTGTCTATTTTTTGGATGGTTGCTAGAAAGATTAATATCGGTACTCCACAGTACCATAATACTTGAAGAATTGTATTAAATAGTAAAGTAACTGTATCTACTAAAAATTCAGGTGATATTTTTTCAATTACTGTGATTACAAATCCACCAACTTCTAAACTCATTCCACCATATGTATTTAAGTTTTCTAATAATTGACCATTAAGAATAATAATAGGAAGGAAAAAGATCAAACGATAAATTGCTCTTCCTTTCATCTTATTGTTCAATAATAGAGCTATAATTATTGATAAGGCAATGATAACTGGAACATATGTTAAAATTTGAACAAAAAAGTCTTGAAAGGCAATCGCTAAATCTGGTTCCTCTGTTAATATTCGTTTATAGTTTTTAAACCATATCATTGTATATTGATATCCACCTGCTTTAGCATTATATGTTACTTTATTAAAGCTATTATAAATGGTTCGACCTAAAGGATATAAGAAAAATACGATAAAACCAAAGATCCAAGGAAGAATATATAATCCACCTTCTAAAGCTCGTTTTCTTTTATAAGAAATTTTTCTTACTACTTTTTCTTTCGTAACTTCACTAATAGATACTTGCAATTTATCTTTTCTCATATAATACCATATCCATTCGCTTTAATTTGTTTATCTTCATATGTTATATCATTATTTGTATAATTAACAATTATTGATACACCATTAGAAAATACCGACTTAGTTACACCATCAGTTATAAACACATGATCTACTAATTCCTGTCCATTTATAGCGTTTAATCCCTCTCTAATAACACTGTCATATCTAGACATACGTACTTTTAAAGAATCGTATTGAGAAATAAAAATATCACTTGAATTAGTATATTGAAGTTCATATGTGTTTTCACTAGTCATAATATAAGCAGGATTTATACCGTATTCAACTAGTCTTAATAAAGATTGTTCTTCATTTTGAATAAAGTTTAAATAGGGTGAGAAAAATTCTGTATGACCAGTTAAAATGAGTGGTATTAAAGGAATAGTGGCATCAACAAATGCCAATTCACTTGATGTTATTGGAGCGTCTAAATATTTATTGATATAAGGATAGAGGTAAAAGTCTGGATTGTATGCTCCAACATTCTTATCATTATCATTCAATATTTGTAGAGTTTCTTCAACATCTTTTACATTTTCGATACTAGAATGAATGAGTCTATTTTCATTTGTAGTATGTAAAATTGATTCAAATCCTGGTAATGATACTTCATTAATATCATATTTATTTAATATATCTAAGTCTTTTTTAACATTTATAGGAATTGTTCCCGCTTTATTAATATATTTTAATTCGTACATATAAGACAAATTGGCAATACCTAATGGTTGGGAATTCATTTTTTTTGCAGTATCTTTCGTATTACCAAAATTATAAACGTAGTCTATAAAATAACTAAAATCAATATTATTATCTTTTGTATATTTAAGCAAATTTTTGAAATCTTTTTCTCCACCTAAACTACGTAATATATTAATGCGATAAGCTGATTGACTAATATTAAAGGTTTTTAATGAAACATCAAGATTAATGTATCCATCACCTTTAAGCGTTTGTAATAATTGGATTGCGTCATTGTAAGTTGTTCCTGTCACATTTTTTTCGTTAAAAATACTCTTTGTTACTTCATTTCCAATTAGTTCAATACGAGTTGTGTACTCATCCTGAGGAGTAATAATATTATCTAGATTTTTTGTTCTTTCTAAGAATTCACGATAAGTTTTAGCAAGACCAACATAACTAGCTTTGTCACCAGTTAAAAAGATAACACGTTGTTTTACATTAACGTCAAGCGGTTCTTTTGGTATAGCAAGAATATTATCAGTAGTTTTTCTACTTTGAAATTGTGTATAGGTTTTTCGATAAACATACGTAAAGAAGCTTTGATAATAATCCGTCTCTAATCCCTTGACTTTATAATTGTAATTTGCATCATTTGATCCTTCTTCAGAAACTACCAAGATTCCATTATTACCAACATCAGGAATAATACCATAAATTGGTAATGTGATCCGTTCTAAAGGTTTTACGTCTTGCACTTGATAAGTTGGTATTTCATTGATATTAGTATCCCCAATATCTCTACCCTGGACATATTGTAAATAACTCATTTTTGTTCTTGGTGTATCATCTAATTTTACAATACCACCAATACCATCTGGGATGACAATATAACCATTCTCTTCTCCTTTAGTTGATCCTAAATAAGGATAAATATCAATTTCTGTTAAAGAAATACCTTCTTTACTTGATGACCATAAATCAGGATTATATTCATGTATACTATCACGAGGAATATCTATTACTAATTCATTATCTTCTAGAGTGACAATGAAATCAAACCTAATTTGATAAGCAGTCATATCAACTGTTGCTCTGAATCCATTTTCGATTCTTTCAATTGATTCTTCTACATTTTTATCTAAAGTAGTTGATTTATTTGTTGTAAACATATTCATGGTTGTAATGGTAACTGCAGATTTGATATTATTAATCTTTACATTGGAATACCCTGTAAAATCATTATTTACATCATATGAATACCAAACATAACCATTACTTCTATTTCTAACCGCAATGGCTAAAGTATCCTCTTCTAAATACAGTTCTAAATACTCATTATTTGCCACATTGACAAATCTAGGTAAAATTTCTATATCATAATTTTCAACTTTATTTGACATTTTGGTTACAAAATTATTTTTTAAATTTGTAACTCCAGTTAAGGGATGATTAAGTACATAATCTCCATTACTATTATTATGAGGTTCACCGTTTAATACGAAAAAAGTACAAACAATTAGAGTTATAATAACAGTTGCTTTCAAAATAATTGACTTCATCGTCTTACCACCTCCGTAATAATTTCTTTTACAATAGTAAATAATTGAGTACCTAAAAGATTAATAATAAATAAACATAATGCGATAATAAGCATAGTAAATAAACTTTTAACGATTATGATAATTGTTTCTTTAACTTCATAGTTATGTATATCTTTAATTGTAAAGAAAATTAAGAAAATAGTCCACGCAAGTATAATAGTATATCCCAAATCATAAAATATTCTTTCTTGATAAGTAATAAAATTACTTATCATAATTATAATTGGCATGATTACTAAATAGGGTGTAAGGGCAAAAGCAGTAGCGTTGTAAACATTTTTAATGCTACCTTCTCCATTACTAACAGAACAAACTAAATAATTTGAAACAACCCATAAAACAAGTACAGATGCTATAATGAATAACTCGTATGCAACATTTAGGTTATCTTTGGGTACAAATAATTCGTCTGTATATACAAAATTAAGAACATACACTAATCCTAAAAGGAAAAAGATTATTGTCGAAGTTTTAATTGAAACACGATTTTGTCTCTTGATAGCATATAATCCGTTAAAAGGATGTTTTAAAAATTCAAAAATAAACATCAACTCATCAAAAACTTGACTTTTACTTCTTATTGTTTTATATAGCGTTCTAAGTTTAGAAGAGTAATCGTATTTTTTATTTAAAATGAAATAATTGATCCTCAACAGTATTATTACTAAGAAAATTGTTAAAAGGATCGTCAAGTTGTCTAATAACCACTCTTGTCTAATTCCCCATTTAGCATCTGATAATCCTTGATAATCTTTAGCAAATTCATATTCATTAAATGCCTCATGGTATTTGTATTCGCGCATGTATGCGTCTCCAATTCCAATATGAGCATAATCAAACAACGAATTATATTGTATAACATAATTCCATTTATCTAAACTTTCTTCATAGTGACCATCCTGATAAGATTGTATTGCATCGTGAACAGAATTTACAAACTTTGTTGGTTCGAAAACTTGTACTATATTATCATAATCATCTGCAACAATAATTTCATCATTATTATTAGTAGTTATACTAACCGGAACGCTGAATATACCTACACGATTTGAATTTTCTTGTGCTCCACCACCAAACATAAACAGTAAGTTTCCGTTAGTATCATATTCAAAAATATGACCTTTATCGGTAAGGGTAAATACATTATCATATTGACCTATCGCAATACTTTGCATACCAACATTACCAACTATATCTTGTTTAAAGAAATTTGTACCCTTTACGTTTAGTTTTTTAACTGGATTATTAGGCAGCGTTGATGTAACCGTAAAAACAAATCCTTTTGAATCAATAGCAAGATTAGTTACATTATCTGGAAGGATTTGTTCTAACTTTTCTTCTTGTTTTTCAGTTAAAAATAACGAACGGATTTGATCTACTACTGGTATACGATATGGATTTCCACCAAAGAAGGTCAAAAATCTACCATCAGGATCTAACATAATTAATCCGTTTTCTGAAGCAATACTTTGAATATAAATATTACCTCGGGTATCTACAACGAAATTGTTTGGATCGTATTTATAAGCCTTTTTTCCATCTGAATTATCGAAAATAGGAGAAGTGGGTTTTCCAATTTCTTTAACTCGTACTACTGTATTACTCTCTAATAGAGCTTCTTTATCATATTCATATATTGTTTTATCTTTTCTATTTAATACATAAATTGTAGTTTCTGTTACATAAGTACTAATAGGAGAGACAAGTTCAGAATCACTTAGTTTAGTTACATAATTATAGTTTGAGTCTAAAACATAAACTGTTTTATTACCAATATCAGTTATATAAAGATAATTAGCTTTATCAACAAATACATGTTTAACTCTTCCAAACGTTTCACCATTTGTTTCTGTTATACGTTTAGTAGGAATATATGCTTCTGATGTTCTTATAAATCGATTTCTTGAATTTGTTGTATAAGTATAGTACGGAGTTTGGATATTTTGTACATCCGCATTTACCACAAGATTAATCTTCAACGTAACAAATATTATAAAAATGAATATCAGTAATAAAAATTTTATCTTTTTCATATTCATCCACCCTTCCTATTTAATACCTGATTGAGCCATAGATTCCATAACTTTATTTTGTAAGAAAATAAAGATAAGAAGGTTAGGTACAAACGAGATAAGAGATGCCACAGCACCAATACCTGCACTTGCTATAACATTTCCAGTTGAATTCATTAATGTTCCTAAATAAAAAGGTAATGTTCTTAAAGATTCTTTATCAATTAAGTTATTTGATGCTTCTACATTTCCCCAGCTAGCTTGGAACGATAATACGGCAACTGTAACCAATGCTGGTTTTACAAGTGGCAATATAACCTTTGTATAAATTTTCCAATTTGATGCTCCATCAATTTTTGCTGCATCAAGTAATTCATCGGGTACTTGATCAGTAAATTGCTTTACTAAAAATAAACCTACTGGCATAGCTAATAAAGGAATGATATGCGCTGCATATGTGTTAAATAAACCCATATTAACAATAATTAAATACCGTGGAATAGCAACAGCAATAGGTACAAACATCAACGCAAATGTGTTGATTTTAAATAGTGTATTTTTAGCTTTAAATCTTAATTTAGAAAGTGCAAAAGCAGTAATAGAACTTAAAATCACACTCAAGATTACAACAATGGTTGCAGAAATTACACTATTAAATAAATACCTTGACATAGGAATACCAGATTCTTTAGAAAAGTCAAATAATAATCTAAAATTATCTAGTGTCGGTTGTCTTACAAAAAATTTTGGCGGATAGGCAAACAGTTCTGTAAGCGGCTTAAAGGCGTTATTGATAATAAATATTATAGGTAAACTCATAAAAATAGATAAGGGAAGAAGAACAAAGTGAAATTTTAATTGACTTTTATGATACCTTTTAGGATTAAACATCGTATTTTGTATTGACATATATTCTTCATCTCCTCCTTACTCGTTATTTCCGAATAGTTTATAACTCACTTTATTAAATACAAAAACAATAACTAATAAAATTATAGCAACTGCTGATGCATACCCCATTTCATATCGGATAAACCCATAGTCATTTGCATGGTCCATAATCATCCAACCCACATATTGAGGAGGAGGGTTACCACCACTAAGTGCAGACGCAATACCAGACACGTTAAATGATCCAACGATTGCCATTACAGCACCGAACAACATTTGTGGTTTCATTGATGGTATAGTAATATAAAATATTTCTTGCCATCTATTTTTTATTCCATCGATATAGGCAGCTTCATATAGGGTACGGTCAATATTTAACATACCAGCAATCATCGCTAAGAATCCAATACCAGCACTACTCCATAAAGCGATAAGAACCATTATTATAAAAAGTAGATTAGGATCTTGTAAAAAGACAATCGGATTGGTAATGAGTCCTAATTTTAATAAAACATAATTTATATATCCTGATTGGTCTCCACTGAAAATAACTCTCCAAAGAACGGACATCATGATCGGTCCCGTAATTGAAGGAGAATAGATACATAGTGTATAAATAGTTCTCATTCTATGTGTTACTTGCGATAATAACCACGCAAGAAAGAAAGATAATATATATCCTGCAGGTCCTACGATTACTCCCCATTTTATTGTATTAGCGATTGCTGATTGAAGGAAAACACTATCATTTGTTAACAAATTAATATAATTTTCTAAATAGATAAAATCAGGAAACTGAATGGTATTATAATATGTTAATGATAATGCAGCCGAAATAATAGTTGGTAAAAGAATAATTAACGAGAATAACACTATATAGGGTAATATAAAAAATACTGGGTGATTGAAGATACGAACATATTTTGAATTATTATATTTTTCACTTATTTCCCTGTTTATTTTATTAAGTTTCTTAGAAAGGGGACTAAAAAATTGTTCAATAGGCGAAACTAAGCGTTTTATAATCGACTTAACTTCAAACTTATTCTTCATTTTTTCTCACCCAACTTTCAATGTTCTCGTATGTAGGAATTTTATATTGTTTAATAATGTTTCCATTTTCATCCATATAGCCAAATTCTTTTAATTTTCTTTGTAATTCTCTATTAATAATTAAAATTGAATCATCAATTGCAACACGAGCACTTATATTTTCAAAAACAACTTTATTAAAAGCATTACTAATTTCACGTTCTAAGATGTAATCTCCAGGTACTTTTCCTGTTGATCTTATCCATTTCCATTGTTCTAATATTTCATCTTTAGAATCAGATGGCCATGCACTTTCCTTAAATCCCTCTAAGTTTGCTGTCATATATAAGTATCTATCTCCTAAAACACCCTGAACTTCATATGAAAAATCAGCTTGAACATCTGCACTTGACCACCATTTAATAAGTTCCCAACCTAGATCTTTCTTTTCACTATCACTAAAGAGAATGCTTGAGCCACCAAAAGCAGGGTCCCATCTTTTTATAATACCATTTTCATCCTCAACACCTGGAATAGGTAAAATATCCCATTGCCCAGCTATTTCAGGTGCGGCATATTTTAATTGTATATACATATTTTGATCTGCTACTCCAACTGGAATTTTACCATTTCTAAAATGTTGAAAGAAATTTGCTGTATGTGTTGGTAAATTATAAACTGTATATAAATCGGTCATTAATTCGAATGCATCAAAAGCTCCATCACGATTAATTACAGTTGTCATTTTTTCAAAATCGTATAAGTCTCCGCCAAATTGATATATAAATGGTGTTGTAGCTCCAAAGCCTTTATAACTTGAATCGTTACCTATTGGTTGAAAGTAGTTCATGTCATATTTTTGTAACACCGGAATAATGGATATAACATCTTTTAAAGTATCTGGAGGTGTAATTCCTAATTGTTCAAAAATATCAGTTCGATAAAATAACAAATTTACACCTTGTGTTTCTGGAATTGCATAAACGCCTTCATCATAAACATAGGGTGTATAAGAATTTGGATTAAATTCTTCAGCTAATTCATAAAAACCATCATAATTTCGTAGATCCTCTACCACACCACGTAATGCTAATTCAAAAGGTCTTGCAGTGCTAATACCGACAGCACCGTCTGGTGTAGTACCTGCAGCGTTAGCTAAAATGATTTTATTTTCATCAGGCATGATGGATAATTCTACTTTTATTCCTGTTTCTTTTGTAAATTCATCATCGATTTTTTGTTGCATAATTTCTACATAAAGACGAGATTTATTTACCCAAATTTCTATTGTATCTTCATCTACTTCAGATGCATCATTATATTTAGGATCAAAGAATGAATAGAAGAATGCTTTTATTGATTCAATGATTTTTACAAAAATATTTGCATTTGCAGGAGGTAATTTTACATCATTTGTAAAAAATAAAGTATCAATATTAAGTGGATTAGAAATTAATGATGGTAAGATTGAGTTAATACGTCCGTAAGCTGAAAATTGTCCTTCATTAAACTTAGATAAATATTCTGGAATATCATCTGGATCTTCAACTAGTTCATCAATTAATTCTTTTGCTATTTTTAATTCAGTTATAATTGCAAGATTTTTTTTACCTGTATAATCAATTAATTCTTTTTTTGTTATATCTATTCTATTTGAAATATCAATTAAATCATTTGTTAAAGTTGGTATATAAGTAGTTAAGTCCCAATCACGACGTGTACCACTATCAGTTAAACCACCTGTTAAATTATTTATCTGCAAAGCAATCTCGTCAATCTTTTGTAGTATTTGTAATGATTGATGATAAATATCTCTTACACCTACATCATCAGTATCAAATGCTAGAGTATGCTGACCTGCTTCTAGATAAATTTCAAAAGGATTTCCGAATTGATCTTTTAATACTTCATTTTTCCATTTGGTTTGGTAATTAAAACGAACACTTTCTAATTCTTGAAAGGGTACTTTCCCATCAATAAGAATTCTTCTATGACTCGGAATACCAGCATTTAAATTTAAATAGTATTTTACAGCTAAATTATAATAACCAGTTTTTTCGACATCAAGAGTATACGTAACTTTATCTCCCGCTGAAGCAAAAGAATTACCATCTAACATATTAAAAACTCTATTTTTATATTTGTAAGGAGTTACTCCCGGGTCTCTCTTATATTTAGATGTGATGCTACGTCTACTCTTTGATTGCATATTTTCTGCTTCAATTGTAATCAATTCTTCTAATGATTGCTTTTCTGCAGTATGTTTTGCTTGATATTCTTCATAACTTAAAATATTCTCAGTTCTACATTCAACTCGTATATCGCCAACTAATACATAACCATCATTTATTTCTAAAGAAATCTCATTAGTACCCGTTTCTAATTTAAAATATAAAGGTTCAGTATAAAAGCGATTTGGATCTAAAAGTCCTAGATTATATTTCCATTTTGTATCAAGAATAGATTTAGGAGCCAGTTGGTCACCATAACGATCATACTGAAGCTCGTTTTCTAACGTCCAGTCCACATCAATCTCTATGTTATTCATTTCGTTATATTGAGTTTCACCGTTGATCTTTAATTTTAAATTTGGTGTTAGACGAGATTCGGGTAAAACATAAAAATCATAATAAATTTGATATAATCCTGGATCAGTTATATATACATCAAACTTTATATTATCCCCAGCTCTAAGGTATACTGAATCACTTTTATATCCTAAGCTTTGAGATTGATCATATAAAGAACCCCCTTGAAAATCTTGTGGAGTAACAACAAACTTATTTAAACCATCAATTATATTATTTTCTATCCAACCATTAAAAACGGTATAATAGTTAATAGCATCTATATTAATTTCATTATTTTCTACACCTTGATTATCATCAGAATAAACGGTATGATTAGTATTCATAAAAAGAAAAGTAGCAATAATTATTATAGCAGTAACAAATATCGATTTTTTCATTCGAATCCGCTCCTTTCTATTATTTAAAAATGGTAAGTTATTAATGAATTCGCATAATCTTCACCGCTTATTTTTTGATAAGCTTCTAAAGCTATTTTTATTGGTATAATTCAAAATTTTCTCTTTTTTTATGTTTTATTACCTGTTTAAATACTTTTTTTATCTATTAAAGTTATTTATTCAAATTGGTATAATAACAGTGATTTTTTGTGTGATTTTAATAAGAAAAGTTTTTACTTTAGTAAAAACTTTTCTTAAATTTAATTAAAATTAATTATTGTAGTATTCAAGATATCCATCTAATATTGTATTCATTCTTTCAGTCATTGCAGGAGCTAAGTCATTCCATGAATAACCTTCATCACGCATATCTTGTAACATTTCCCAATAAACCCATTGGCCAAAACTTCTATCTAAACCAGGAAGTTCTCTATGTACACGTGTTTCTCCATTTGATAATTGTTGTTGGAAATAAGTGTCTTTAAAGATAGAGAAATTGTATGCATTCAATTTATTATCTTCGGGGAATCCTACTACGAATGGATGTTTTGCGATTAATTCAGGATTTGTTGAAGTGGGCCATCCAAATGTATAGTCCATCATTACATTCCCTGGATATATTACTGTTGGAAAATCTTCAGCGTTTCCACCTTTTGCAACATATTCATCTGCAGAGAACCCATATTTTTCAACATCGGCTTGTAAATATGAATATAGAGTTGTTCTTCCTTCAATACCATGAGATATATATTTTAATAAGTCATATACTGCTTCAGCTCTAACGCGATCTTCAGCCAATTCATATGACATACTAAATGTATCCATCCAACCGAAAGTTTGTGTATTTCCACCTTCAGGTGCTACTGGTATTGGATAAACTTCATATTCCATTCCACGTAAAGTTTTTAGGACTTGCGGATCCATGTTTAATGACCACATATCTAGTGGAGCTACAGCTTCAAATCCATCACCCCAACCCCATGTTCGATCATTACAAAGTTCTTTTCTTCTGGCTTCTGTTAAGTCCCACATATGCCATCCACGATCGATTTCACTTACCCATTGTTCTTGCCATTCACCCCATTTTGGAGCTTTTTCAAATTCAAATCTTTTTGTTTCAAGATTAAATCCACCGTAACCACCTGGCATATTATCAAAATAGTTTGCGCCAGTATGTAAGAAATCACCTGCGCCAGGGAATTGGCATTTATTACTAGATTCAGTTATAGTACCAACTGCAGTTCTTGTAGCTTCATATTCTTCATATGTCCAGTGAGTATTTGGTATTGCTACGTTTAATTCTTCTAATAAGCCTGTATTAACCCCAATAAATGATGGGTAATATGCATATACAGAACCCGTCATTTCTTTTCCATCAAATGATGTCATATATGTTAAAGCATTATTTGAAATCCATCTTGCATCTGGATCTGTTCTTAAATAAGGTGTTATATCTAATGTTAATCCTTGGTTATAATATTCAGCAACTATAAGAGAAAAGAATAGATCTGGCATAGAGCCATCTTGCGAAGCAGCAACCATCATATCTAATTGAGTCCAAGCGTCTCCTGCAGATCCTAAAAATCTTTCATCACGTTCAACTGTTATATTGGGATATTTTTTAGCCCAATCTTCACCTAGACGTTGAATCATATTTTCGTCAGTTTTATCAAACATCGCTGGACCAGCCCAAACAATAGTCATTTCTGTTTCTTGCCAGTCAGGTGTTCCATTTCCATTACTGTCGATATCAATATATTCTGTATATTCAGCCTTCCATTCTTCAACATCTTTGTTTTGAAAGAATTCATTTACACCTAAATTTATAGGTACTGTACTAGAGGTGTCAGTAGTTTTTTTACCACAAGCGGCTAAACCTAATGTAAAAACTACACTTAAGAATAATAAAAAATACTTCTTCATATTTTCCTCCTTTATTTTTTTGTAATTTAATAAAGTAATAAGCACTTCTATGCCCTCAAACTTTTGAATAAAGCGCTATCTTTACTTATACTTGTATTCTACTATCTAATCGTTTAGATGTCAACCAAATTCTTTAATTTTTTTAAGATTTTTATTATATTTATATATATTATCTATTTATACTTAAATAAGTAACCAAGTTTTGAAAGCTCTGAAAAATTGTTATTGAATTTCAAAACTTATTTAAACCATTTCACATATATATTCCCAAATATTAATCAATGATAACATTAAAATAAGTATGTCAAATAAGGAGATCTCAATAAAATAATAGAAGTATATATAATATTATCAAT
>JARDZP010000046.1 GCA_029240795.1 Haloplasmataceae bacterium
TTATCTTTTTGGTAGTACATTACATTTCGATAAATCTATTGATTTCAAACAAATAAAGTAATGCTTTTATCTTTTTATTTGCATAAATTCTTTGAATTGCTTCTTTGTACATATTAATTTGTGTAGAATATTGCTTTTTTAATCTATTTATATCATCTTCATCATCTTTTACTCGATCAGATTTAAAATCTAGTATGTAAGCTTCATCATCAAATAATACAAATAAGTCAATCACACCTTGAATTAAAATGTCTTCATTTAGGTCCTCATTCTTATATACAATTTTAGAATCAATTAATGTTGTAAAGGGCAATTCTTTTTGAATTTTGATTGAATTTTGGTGAATTTTTTTAGCTAAATCTGTTTGTAAAAAGGTGTGAATCTTTTTTAAATCTACTAAGTCTGCACTTTCTTTAGTTAATATTTCATTGTTTATTAACTTATTTTTTAATTCTAATAAATCATCATAATTATTTGTTTTACCATAATTGATATGTTGCATAAATTGATGGAATGAAGTACCACGAAGTGTAGCATCACTTTTCATTTTATCAAAAAATTTAGGAATTTTATAATTTGTATTAGTTTGTAAATAGTTATATTCACTTATACCTTGATTAACACGTTTTACATCAGCAATTGTTTGTTTTGCAAAATGTAATGTTTTTTGTTTATAAGGATAACTAAACTTTAACCGTTCCGAAATGTAGTGAAAATACTTGCTGAAATCAATTTCCTCCTTAGCTTGTTTATTCACTTGTTTTGGTTCAAAATCAATTTGATTCACAACAATATAATCACAATTAGGAACTTTAATTAAATTTACAAAATCTTTGTTAACTTCTTTTGTAACAAATGGATGTCTGTACATCGCAAGTAAAATTAAACTTAAATAATTTGTTACCTGTCTTTCACTTTCTGGCAAAACTACATCATTTAATGATACGATATTTTGTGCTCTTTTCATTTCTTTTTCAATATCATCTACAGTTCCTACTAAAAATAACTTTTCTTTTGCGCGTGTTAAGGCGACATATAACAATCGCATTTCTTCAGCTAACATTTGTTTGTGAATCTTATCTTTAATGACTCTTTGATAAAGCGTATCATACTTTACCCGATAATCTAAATCTAAATAACTAAATGCGATACCTAAATCTTTATCAAATAAAATCTCACTTTCTTCATCATTAATGTTATATTTTTTACTTAAATTCGTAATAAATACAAATGGAAATTCCAAACCTTTTGATTTATGAATACTCATAAAACGCACTAAATCTTCATTATCACCGACAGTTCGAGCTTGACTTAAATCTTTATCATTATCATTTAAAAAATTGATTAAATTAATAAATTTAAACAAACTATTAGTAGTTAAATTTTCATAATCTTTCGCTCTATCATAAAGTAGATCTAAGTTTGCTTGTCGTTGCTTACCTCCTATTTGACCTAATACAAAGTCATAATAGTTGGTTTCATGATAGATTGCATACAGTAATGCTGATAATGATTCATTTTTTATATCTTCGCGCCATTTATGAAGTAAATGTATAAATTGTTTTAGTTTTAAGGTTAAATTTGCATTATTACCAGTTTTAATATAATCAAGTACTTTTTCATAATAATATGATTTAGTACTTTTTACTTTAATATCAATTAATTCTTTTTCATTAATATTAAAGATGGGTGAACGCATTGATGCGATAAATGGGATATCCTGAAGTGGATTATCGATAATCTTTAAGATAGAAGTAGTCGTCATTACTTCAATTGAATTAAAATAACCAGCTAGTTCTTGAGTCAAAAAAGGAATATTATATTGTTTAAACACTTCATTATAAATATCTTGTTCAGCTTTTGTTCTAGATAAAATGACGATATCTTTGTAAGTTGCTAGTCTATACCCATTCTTATCAAAAACTAATGTTCCATGATCGATAATCTCACGAATTTTTTGAGCTACATAATGAGCTTCTATTTCACTCTTCTCATGAAGTTTATCACTTGATGCATTTATTTTATTTTTTTCTAAAATGTGTAATGAAACACATTTTTCATCAATCTTAGGATAAGATGTTTGACCAAACTTAAGTGAAGCTTTTTCATCATACATTATTTCTCCTACAGTTTCATCCATGATTTGACTAAAGATATAATTAATAAAACACAAAACTTCTTCTCGAGACCTGTAATTAGCATTTAAATTAATTAGCAACCCTTCTTCATTATTTTCAATTCCATATTTTTTATATTTTGTTTGAAAAATCTTTGGTTCAGCCGATCGGAAACGGTAAATGGATTGTTTTACATCACCAACCATGAAAATATTTTTATGATTTGATATCGCATTAATAATCGTTTCTTGCATTGAGCTAGTATCTTGAAATTCATCTACTAAAATTTCTTTAAATTGTGATTTATAATATTCAGTTGCTTCATTCTCATTATTATTTAAAGTTAATATTTGTAAAGTCATTTCTTCTAAATCACTAAAATCGACAAGATTTCTTTCTTTTTTAGCTGCTTTAAACCGTTTATCATATAAATTAATCACATAAAATAAAGCTTCAAACATTTCCTTATTTTTCGTAATAAATTTAATATTACTTTTTTCTCCAAACAAGAAATACTTTTCAACAATTTTTTTACTACAAACATCCTTGCCTTCATCACGTAAATCTTTTATTAATTGATTCACTGATTCATTATCTTCTTTTTTAGCTTTAGCACTGAATGTAACAAATTTTGTATTCTTAAACGCATTGTAAAGATCGTCATAATCAGCATCAATTAATTTTCTTAATGTATCAATATTAGTCATATCATCAGTATATTGATTAACATAATTATGGTTTATAGAGCTAGCTAAATTAAAAGCCTTTTTAAAACAATTTTCAGCATGCTTGATTAAAAGCAATAAATTATTTTTAATATATGGATATAAATTCCATGATTTTAAGTTGTTTTCAATATTGTAATTACTTAAGGCATTTTGCATAAACTCATCTTTATAAGGTATAGTCCGTAGTTTCTTATATGTTTCATTAATAATGTTTTTTAAATTAGTATCATGAGTTGTTGATGTAAACCGTTTAACAAGTTTCATAAACATTTCATCATGAGCTTCGTATAACTCATTAAACAAAATTTCTAAGACATCTTCACTAATTAAAAAGATTTCCACATCTTCACTAATTTTATATTTTGCATCTGCATCAATTAAATAGAAAAATTTTTGGATCACACCGTTACAAAATGAGTGAAACGTCGATATTTGGGCATTTGCTATATGCATTAATTGTTTCTTCAAATGTTCATTATGTTCTAGTATTTCCTTGTTTAATTTTGATCTTAAACGCTGTTTCATTTCATTTGCGGCAGCTTCCGTAAATGTTACAATCAACATCTCGTCGATATTCCATTTATCATTTTTTAATTTATTTAAAATTCTTTCAATTAAAACCGTGGTTTTTCCACTACCAGCACTAGCAGATACTAAAATATTACTACCGCTTTTTTGAATAGCTTTCATTTGTTCTGGTGTATAATTATTCATCTTTTTCACCACCTACTTCAGCTTTTATTTTTTCAATAATTTCAAAAGAATCACCTATTTTATTAATTTCGTTATACTGATTTTCGCTTAATTTTGTATCAAATTTACATATAGAGTGATATTCACAATATTTACATTGTGGAGTCTTATTGTAATTGACAGGTTTAATATCGATATTACCACTGGTAATCTCTACCACTGAATCTTCAATTGCTTTAAGAGAGTAATCTCTTAGAGCCTTCATATCTTCTTCATTTAAGACTTTGGCAGCTGTTTTATGATAACCATTGTTCGTTAAAGTTACATTAATAATGTCTGATTTTTTTAATGTCTCAAGCTTCTTATCATTTAAAATAGAAACCACTTGATCACTGAGAGTATAACCATTCATTTTATATTCTTCATAGTGTTTATTTTTAATCTCTACCTCATCTAATTCTTTTGTAGCTTTAATTTCTGAGTTTTGAATATGGTAATATAATACTCCGGCAGCTTTTGCTTCTTTATCAATTAAATTTAGCGAATTTTTTAAGACAACATCTAAATAAGTAAATAACTGCAAACTTAACTTATAGTAAATCTTCGTAAAGTCTATATCTTTATTACCTGATTTATAATCGATTATTCTAAAGTAAGGCGTCTTTTCTTTTGCGTTAGCAACATCGATACGGTCAATAAAGCCCTTTAAACGCATTTCAAAGCCGTTTATTAACTTTTTCGGCTCTACTACTAGCTTAGTTGCGTCACTGCCAAATTTCTCTTCTACTGCCAAAATTTTAAATCCTGAATGCATTGATTGATAATGCATAACTAAGATTGAATTGATTAATGATTCTTTAATTTTATATAATAAATATTGATTTCTTTGATTTACACTAAAATATTTACGTTGCATCTTTTCCGCATATTTGCTTACAATTTCATTTACAAACTTAGATATGTCATTTATATCTATTTCATGTAATTCTTTATTTTGTTTCATTAACATGTTCGCAAGATCCTTCATCGTTTCATGATATAAATCACCAATATCCATTGATTCTATTTCTTGAATATCACGTGGTGAGACATTAAGTCCTTTTTCTAAAAAATATGAATATGGACATGAATTAAACTTTTCAACACTTGAGATACTTGTATTAATTATATTTGAATAAAGTTTTTCCACATCTTCTTTATCAAGTTTTGCGGGAACATTTTCATAATGTATCCCTTCAAGTTTATGTTTTAATTCATTCGTGTTATTGTAATAAGCAAAAGTAGCTTTCCATGTTTCATTTACATCATAACCTTTACGAAGTAAATTAATCGCATTTAATAAATTAGCAGTAGTCATACTTTTAGTTGTTATGTATGATAAATTGTCTTCATTACTATTTGGAAATTCATAAATTGTTTGATATTTTAGTTTAGGGAACATTTTTAAGACTTTTTCAATAATTTCTGATTTAAATGCTTCTTTCTTTTCACTATTAGAAAGAGTATATGATAAATATAATTTTTCACTACTTGATGTTAAAACTGTATAAATAATAAAGTACTCATCTAAAACAACTTTTTCTATAGTTGGCATCAATTCTATGTCTAATTCACTAATAAATTCACGTTCTTTATCAGTTAATAAACCATTATCAACATAAATCTTAGGTATTTCACCTTCATTAACACCTAATACAAAAGCTTTTTTCACACCTAATGACTTTGGATCATCAAAGTGACCCATCATTTCAAATCTTGATCTTTTTAAAGTTCCAACCATTACTTGATCAATAGCGGGAGGGACAATCGCAAAGTTCATGTTTTTAAAACCTGTTTGTAATATTTTAATAAAATCATGAGTAGAAACTTGATATTCTCCACATACCTCCACTAATTGTTCAAATAAGTCGACTAAGTTATTATAAACTTGCTTATGTTTTTTCGCATTGCTTAAATCCATATTATTAGTACTATTATTAAAATCAATTTTTTCAAACAAATCTAATTTTTTGCTAGCTTCTATATCAATAAGTAATTGAAAGATTGCTGTTACTTGTCCTTTAACATTACTTGCTTCTTTAAATTTATTTAAAAATTTAATTAATGGCTTAGTTATTTCATTCTTTGTTTCATTGATAATCTTTTCTTTTAAGATGTTTTCATCAGTCAATTTATAACGATCGTGAATTTTTTTGAAACCATCAATTTCCCATTTTTCCTTTAACCAGTCATTACCACTTATGCCATGAGCTAAACAATAATTTTCTAGTAGATCTATCCGATTGCGATACTCATTTATATATAAATTATAATTCTTTTCATTAATACTATTTTCGTTAATCATTAAAGGCATAAACATTTCGGTTTTGATTGTTCTAAAAATGGCTTCATAGCGCCAATTTGTTTTAACAACTTCTAAACATCCATCAATAAAGTTAAGTAATGAATGATCAAGCATAGCCTTTTTATCATCAATAAATACAGGAATATCATAAAGTTTAAATATGTTTTGAATTAATGGATAATAAACATCCTTATTATTTGTATAGATAACATAGTCACTAAATTTTGCTTTATTATTAAAAACATCATTAAAAATCGTTCTTGCGACCATGTGTACTTCTGTATTGGGATTTTCACATTCAAGTACTAAAAGATCATTAGCTTCATCAGTATATTCAACAGATTGTTCATAATTAGCTTCTAAAAAAGCTAATTCTTTAGCTTTATGACGAAGTGATGGATTATCCAGATGGGTTATATTCACTTTAATTTTATTTTCTGAAGCGAAATTAAGTAACTTTAACAAGGTACGATAGGGTAGATTAAAAAGATTATCTTCATCCTTCATATCATATTTTGTCACGTTATCACTTGTAAATAAAACAGTGACACTTTTACAATATTTCATTAAGTTAAATATAACAAGTAATTCTACAGTTGTATAACTATGATAACCATCAATATAAATGATCGAATTTCTGATATAATCTGAATCTTTAATTTTCTCACTTAATTGAAAATAAAAATCATCATTATCCATATGACGATCCCCATATAGTTTAATTAATTCTGTATAGATTATATTTATATCTGACATCTTTTTCTTAAGTGTTTCTGAACTATTTTCATTTGAAACAATTGAATTGATCATTTCAGGTGTTATAGAAAAACTTTTAAATTCACTAATTATTTCATGAATTAAAGAAACAAAATTAAGATTATTTGTTAGTTTATTATATACTTTAAACTTAGTTTTATTTTCTTCAATAATTTTTGATATCATCATCTCAATAGCCATATCGTTTAAGAAAACTCGATTAGCTCCCCCTACTTCAAGAAAGATTCGATGAGCTAAACGTTTAAAACTAAAGACTTGGAGTTTAGTATATCCTTTACTATCTAATTGTTTCGCTATCTCATATTCAGCTTGAAAAGACATTTGTTCTGGAACAAATAAAATAATATTTTCGACATTTTCATTTTTTAATAAATTAACTATTTCATTCAATATTTTAGTAGTTTTTCCAGTTCCACTTCTACCTGTTAGTATGTTTAACATAAAATCACCCTCCTTTATATACTCTATTATATCATTCTTTCTTACAAAATATTTGTAAGAAGATATATCCAAGTAATCCGTTACATTCTTAAATGTAATTACTACTTATAAAATAATATTAGTCTCTATACAATTATCCACTTTCCCATACATGAAATTTTTTTGATACTCAAGCCTAAATGTTGTGCAACACTTTTAATTATTAACTTATGACGATAAGATTTGATATGATCTAACATTTTTTTGGTGTATAATATTTATAAATTATACATATAGGAGGATATATGAAAAGTGTGGTAATTACTGGAAGTACAAGAGGTATTGGACTTGCTATGGCAAAAGAGTTTTTAAAAGCAGGTTGTAGAAGAAATATTAAAAGATTATCAAAATAAATTTATTTATGTTTCATGTAATGTTAAAAATAAAACAGATTTGGAAAAATTATGGGATAAATCTATAGAAAAGTGGAAAACAATAGATGTTTGGATTAATAACGCGGGACAAAATGTTCCTCATGAATATTGTTATGAGACGGATGAAACATATGTTGATGCTGTTATTGACACAAATTTAAAAGGTGTTATCTTTGGTTCACAAGTTGCCGCAAAAAATATGATTAAACAAGGTCATGGTCAGATCTTTAATATGGAGGGATTAGGTTCTAATGATATGATTCAACCTAATACCATCCTTTATGGAACAACAAAAAGAGCCTTAACCTATTTTACAAAAGGACTCGCAATAGAGCTAGAAAATACAGTTGTAAAAGCTTCGAGATTATCACCTGGTATGATGCTTACTGATTTTATAATGAAAACGCCTGAAGGAAATGAATCACCGGTAATACATGATAAGAACTTTAAATTTATCTTTAACATATTAGCTGATAAACCAGAAACAGTCGCAGCTTTCTTCATTTCTAGAATTTTAAACAATAAAAAAAATGATGCTCACATTGTATGGTTAACAAATACTAAAGCAATGTTTAGATTTATGAGTAAACCATTCGTAAAACGTAATTTATTATAGTCAAAATAAAAAAAGCTTATTTAGAGTTTCTAAATAAGCTTTTCTATATTTAAATTATTTTTTAATACGTATTTCAGTTTCTGGATCAAAGAAATGGCAATGTTCCATTTTAAGAGCTAAGTCAACTTTTGAACCAATTTTTAAGTCAGCACGAGCATCAACTTTAGCAACTAATCTTTGTCCTTCTAATTCTGTATAAATGATAGTTTCAGAACCTAATAATTCAGCAACATCCACTGTGAATGTGAATTTTGAATGAGCATTAGTTTCTAATTCTAATGGTTTGTCAGTAATATGTTCTGGTCTGATCCCTAAAACTACTGTTTTGTCTTCAAAACCTTTAGCTCTTAATAAATCAGCTTTTGGTTTTGGAACAGTAACTTCGATATCACCAGCGATAAATGTACCAGCTTCAGTAAATTTACCTTTAACAAAGTTCATTGGAGGAGTACCGATGAATCCACCTACGAACATATTGTTAGGGAAATCATATATTTCTTTTGGATGACCAACTTGTTGGATATATCCATCTTTCATAACTACGATACGAGTAGCCATTGTCATCGCTTCAATTTGGTCATGGGTTACATAAATTGTAGTTGTTTTTAGACGTTCATGTAATTTGATTAATTCAGAACGCATTGTAACACGCAATTTAGCATCTAGATTTGATAAAGGTTCGTCCATTAAGAATACTTTAGCATCACGAACGATAGCACGACCTAAAGCAACACGTTGACGTTGCCCTCCTGAAAGAGCTTTTGGTCTACGATCTAAGTATGCTTTTAATCCTAAGATTTCAGCAGCATCTTGAACACGACGATCGATTTCATCTTTAGGGAATTTACGTAATTTTAATCCGAATGCCATGTTATCATAAACATTCATATGAGGATATAACGCATAGTTTTGGAATACCATCGCGATATTACGATCTTTTGGAGCTACGTCATTCATTAATTCATCATCAATAAATAATTCTCCTGAAGTAATTTCTTCTAATCCAGCAATCATACGTAATGTTGTTGATTTACCACAACCAGAAGGTCCTACGAATACGATAAATTCTCTGTCATCAATATTAATGTTAAAGTCAAAAACTGCTTGAACATTATTATCATATATCTTATTTACATTTTTTAATTTAACTGTAGACATTTTACATTCCTCCTAATATATTATTGTACCTTCATTATAATATAAAAGCGTTTTTAAGTAAATGTAAGATGTGCACATGTTTTCGCTATTTTAAATGTGCAACTTGTACATTACATAATAATCGCTAAATAAACAATAAACGCATCCGCGTAATTTCTCAAGTTATAGTTAGTATTTTGCATAAATTTATCTAATTTATTTAAGAAAGTATTTCTGTGCATATAACAATTTTTCGCAGCAAGAGTTGTATTGAAATTAGTTTCAAAATACATCTTAATAACACTAATCATCTCCTGATCACTAACAAATTCCTTTAAAATATAACTTTTAATGATTTGTTTATTAGTATCATCAATATTTAATAAAATATTATTAATTAATAAATTAACTTTGCTAAGCAATAAATTATTTGTATTATTATAGTTCACTAGACTATAATAATCGATTTGAAAATAATTTGGTAATGAATCAGTTACTTCATAAAAGTCACTTTCATAACCGATTAATTTAATTAAGAAATCACTTTCAATTGATTTTAGTATACTTTCAAAATCGATTTCTAGATCTTTATTACTTAGAATAATAAATAGATTATTTTTCATTAATACATAGGCTTCTTCAAAAGAAGCTTTTAATAAATTCGATAATTCTAATTGTAACTCAACATCAGTTAAATTATAAAATTTAATTAAATAATACTTTAAATTCTTTATACTCACTTCTTCATTAGATTTTCCTAATAAAAACTCTAAAATCTTAAATGATTCATCATAAAAGTCATTATCTTTAAACATACTAAAATTAGCTAATATTAATTCCTTTTCATTATGAGTTATATTGCTTTTTAAAATTCCAAATATATTACTATTATCATCAATAAAATAATAATAATCATTAAAATTAAATTGTTTAACATTGTCTATCATTTTATCTTTATAAATTTTTTTAATTACTTCTTTCACATTATCACCTATATAACAATTTTCTACATAACAAACTATTTATTATTATAACATAAATCAATATCATTGACAAAAAATAAAATTTTTAATATTATATTTATATACCCTTATGGGTATGGAGGTAAAATATGAATCATATTAGTACAAAAGAACTCTTTAATATACTAAAAGAAAAACAAGTTTCAATTATCGATATTCGTGAACCTTATGAACATCAAACAGGTCACGTTCCTGGTTCTAAAAATATTCCTATGACTTCTATTTTAGTCAACTATAATAGTTTGCTTAAAAAAAATGAAACCTATTATATTATCTGTCAATCTGGTAATCGTAGTACTGTGGTAAGTCAATTTTTAGAAGCACATGGATTCAATGTTATAAATGTACTTGGTGGTCATAGTGCTTGGCCAGGAAGACTTGATTAATAAGTATGCCTATTTAATATTATTATCTTAATATTATAATTAATATCAACTACACTAGAAAAGATTAATTCCATATAATATATTAGAAATAGATAAGATTAAAAAGGTGAGGGAAATGTTTAGACAAATAACAACAAGTGAATTACATTCTTTATTGAAAGAAATTAAAATAGATTTAATCGACATTCGTAACACAGATGATTATAAGTTAGGCCATATTGGCGATGCTTTAAATATTCCCCGTGATAAATTGATGAATAACCCTAATAATTACTTTTCACTTAATAAGAATTATTACATTATTTGTCAATCTGGTGAGGAAGGAAAAAAGACAGGACATTCCTTAAGTAAACTAGGATATTATATTATAAATGTTGTTGGTGGTTATAAAGAATGGCGAGGCAAATTAGAAAAATAAAGAAATGGCTATAACAAATTTCGTTATAGCCATTTCTTTATATTAGATACATTAATCGTTTCATATCAATTGGTGGTTCATTTTCAATTTCAATTAATTCATTCGTGAATGGATGAAGAAACTTAAGATAATAACTATGTAGTGCCTGTCTACTAATTAATTCCTTGTTTCCGCCGTATAATTCATCCCCTAAAAGTGGATGATTTAAATAAGTCATGTGTACCCTTATTTGATGCGTTCTTCCTGTATATAATCTTAATTCTACTAAGCTATAGTTATCATATTGTTTTTTTACTTTCATCACCGTTTTAGCATATTCTCCACCAGAATCTATTATTCGTTTATTTGTATCATCAGCTTCTCTTTTAATGTTAGCTTCTATCACACAGTCTTTTTCAACAATTCCAGTCACTAATGCTTGATACTTTTTCTCTATTTCAACATAATGATCAAATAAATGTTGGATGTAGCGATTTTTCGCAATAATGACTAATCCTGATGTATCTTTATCTAAGCGATTTACAAAATGAATATTAGTTAAAATATTTTTACTATTAAAGTAATACATCACCCCATTAGCCAATGTGTTATCATAATGTCTTTTTGAAGGTATAGTAGGAATCCCTGCTACTTTATTAACAATTAAAAAATACTCATCTTCGTAAATAATATCTAAGTTCATTTTTGTTAAAACAATATTCTCATTTATTTCTTCCTTTGGTAAAATTACTGTTAATATTTCGCCTTCTTTTAGGATATAATCAACAAATTTTGAATGACTATCAACCAAAATCTCACCACCTTGATATTTTAGTGCTGAGATCAGTTTTTTAGAAAAATGTTTATCTAATAAATATTCATTTATTGTTTTAGTATTGTTTTCAACTATATATTGAATAATCACAAAATCACCTATAAGAAAGACTTCTGAATTCTTTTCCAAAAATCTTTTTCAATAAATTGTCTAAATACTACTGATTTATCTGATAAAGTACAACGTATTTCATCATATCCTTTTAAGGTTTGATGTTCATGATCAACAGTTAACGATACTTCGTATGAATCCTTTGATTTAAGAATAATGCTTTGTTCTTTAGGAAAAATCATAGGTGCGCTAATTGTTCGGTAAACATTGTTGTTTATTGAACCGATTTCGGTTAATTGAAAAGCTTGTAAATTTGGATGTAGAAGTGCCCCACCTAAAGATTTATTATAAGCCGAACTACCAGTTGGAGTACTTACACACAAACCTGTTCCTTGAAATGATTCAAAATATTCATCATTAATAAATACATCTAAATGTTGGGTATGAAAGGCATTTATTAAAGTAATTTCATTTAATGCATAATATTGTTCACATATACTGTTAGTCCATACATTGGCACTTAGTAAAGGAAATTTGATATCAATATATTCATCATTTTTAATTTGTTCTATCAATAAATCAACATTTTCATGTGTAAAATCTGTATAAAAACCTAATTTACCTGTATGAACACCGATAAAAACGACTTGATCAATGATATCCAGATATTGATGAACAGCTTTTAACATGGTCCCATCCCCACCTACTGTAATAACTATGTTAGGATTATCTTGATCATTTATTAAATTAATTAATCCTAATTTTTCGTGTAATTCTACTACAATACTTGCGGAAAATGGATCTCCTCTACTAATAATTGAATACTTCATAATTCCTCCATTATGATGTTTTGTCATCATCATCGTACAATTTATAGGTACCTTGTTTTTTTTGAATAAATTGTTGTTGTGCCTCGGATATCTCATTTTTAATTTGAGATAATAAATTATCAAGAGTTTGTGCTGCTTCAGCTGCTTGAATTAACTTCTCTTTAATTTCTTGAGGAATTTCATCTTCATATTTATAATTTAATGAGTGCTCGACTGTTGCCCAAACATTCATGGCCATTGTCCGTATTTGCACTTCAAATAAGACCTTTTTAGTCCCTTCAGTTGTTTCAAGATCATAAGTAGCGTGAATATGATAAGATCTATAACCACTTAATTTAGGGTATGATACATAATCTCGTTCATATATTACTTCTATATCTTTACGATTTTTTAATAAAGCTACCACAGAATAAATATCTTCAACAAATTGACAAGTTATTCTGACACCAGCTATATCATGCATCTTTTCACCAATTTCATCAAGTAGAAGACCCATGCGATCAGCTTTATCTAAAATGCTATTGATTGTTTTAACTCTTACTCTGACTGATTCGATTGGAGAATGAATATTTTTTTTATTAAACTGCGCTCTAATTCCTTCTAATTTTAATTTTAATTCACTTACTGTTAATTCATATGGTTGTAAAAAGTCTTCCCAATTATGTATATAAACCATCGTCGATAGTTCCCCCTTTTATCTTTATTTTACCATAAAATATTGTAAAAATTAAAAAAATTACTTAAAATATAGATATAAATGTATAAGGAGTGTAAAAATGGCACAATTATTAGAAATTGAATTTAAAAATATGTTAACAGAATCAGAATATCTGAAACTTATAAATATTTATAATGTTAATAATGAAAAACTAAAAAAGCAAACTAATTTCTATTTTGATACAAAACAATTTGAACTATTGAATAAAGGATGTACTTTAAGAGTTAGAGTAAAGGAAAATTTATTTGAATTGACTCTAAAAGAGAAAGCTCAAGTCGGACTTTTAGAAACAACTGATCTGTTAGATGAAACTGAATTTCAAACTCTCCTAAACAGTCATATTATACCGCATAAAACAGTATTTAGACAATTAGAGTTATTAAATATTTTCGATTTTTTTGAAATTGCCCTCCTAACTACATATCGATATGAATTTGAATATTTAAATCAATTAATCGCACTAGATAAGTCCGAATACTATAATTATACTGATTATGAAATTGAACTTGAAACAAGTGGCTATAATGAAGGAAAACTGATTTTTAATAATCTATTAAAAGAACATTCGATTCCTGTAAGGCATGCAGTTGGTAAATTTTATAGAGCTACAGAATATAAGCAAAAAAAAGGTTATTAAGTGCAAACTTAATAACCTTAATGTTATATATTTAATTTTAGAGCGTCTTTTAATGCATCCAAATAATCACAATTTTTATTTATTTTCTTACAGATATCACCGTCACACATTAATTCTTCTCTAATTTTTCTTGGAAGAAATGTTCTGATTTCTTCATCGTTATACCCTACTTGTAATCTCTTATCATCAAGAATAATAGGTCGACGTAAAATACTTGGATTTTCAATAATAAAATCTAGTAACTCATGCATTTTCATACTGTCTACATCGATGTTATTTTCCATGATAATTTTCGATCTAGTCGAAATAATATCATCAAAACCGTTTTCTGTCCTATCCAAAATACGAATTATATCGGCTTTTGTAAGTTTTGTATTAAATATATTTACTTCCTTATAGTCTATACTAAATTCTTCAAACCATTTTTTGGCTTTACGACAAGAAGCACAACTTGGAGTTGTGTATATAGTTACCATAAAATCCACCACCTATCAATTATTTATAAATCAATTTTAAATCAATTACCTTTACTTAATATATGTGTTTATATATATATTGATATTAAATAAACATCTATATTAGATTTAATTATACCATATATTTATTTATAATAAAATATTTTTTTTAATCAATTCTTATTTTTGTAGTTAAGTATACTTTTAGTAATTGACATAATATACTAACAATGATAAAATTAATTATAGCGTTGACTAGGAATAGTATTATTATTTAACTTTTATAGAGAGTGAACATTCGGTGCAAGTTAGTAATAAGAATGGACCTATGAGTTCAATAATGAATTTATTGACGTCTCTCACGTTACGAGACAAGAGTGTGTAATAATATAGTTCTTACATTAAGGTGGCACTCCGGTTATCTCGTCCTTATTTTTAAGGGCGTTTTTTTTATTTATAAGGAGGATTTTTATGGCAAACATATTTTCAGGAATTAAACCTAGTGGAGACTTAACATTAGGTAACTACATTGGCGCAATTACCAATTTCGTAAAACTACAAGATGAACATAATTGTTACTTTTGTGTAGTTGATTTGCACGCAATTACCGTTCCTCAAGATAGAGCTGATTTAAAAAAACGTACAAAAGACATCGCTGCGTTATACTTAGCTTGTGGAATTGATCCTAAAAAAGCAACAGTTTTCATTCAATCAGAAGTACCAGCTCATACACAATTAGGTTGGTTACTTGAATGTAACACCTATATTGGTGAGTTAAATCGGATGACACAATTTAAAGATAAAGCACAAAAAAATGGTACTGATGGTTTAACTAGTGGACTTTATACTTATCCAGTGTTAATGGCTGCTGATATCTTGCTTTATGATTCAAATTTAGTACCTGTTGGTGATGATCAAAAGCAACATGTTGAAATAGCTAGAGATATTGCTGTTCGATTTAATAATAAATATGGTGAGACGTTTATCTTACCTGAAACCTATGCTCATAAAGTTGGTGCAAGAATTATGGACTTACAAGACCCAACGAAAAAAATGAGTAAATCAGATAACGATAAAGGTTGTATACTACTACTTGATGATCCAAAAATTATTCATAAAAAAATTATGTCAGCCATAACAGACAGTGAGTCAATAGTAAAATTCGATAAAGAAAACAAGCCTGGGATTAGTAATTTATTAACAATTTATTCAAAAATTACTAACCTTACAATTGAAGAATTAGAGGGTAAATTCGTTAATGCTAATTATGGTGAATTTAAAAAAGCTTTGGCTGATGAATTGGTTACTTTTATTACACCAATTCAAAATCGTTTCAACGAAATTAGAAATTCAAAAGAATTAGATGATATCTTAGATGAAGGTGCTATGATTGCTAATCAATATGCTAATCGAAAAGTTCAAAAGGTCATGAAAAAAATTGGCTTAATACGTAAATAAAGTATAAAAGAAAATCATAAAAACTGTTAAACTTAAGTTTAACAGTTTTTATTTTACTTAGAAGCTAAGTATTTTCCATATTCTATAATTCGCGTAATCGCTATTGATCTACGCTTATAAGCACCAATATAAGCTAGTAAATTATCAGGTTTTGAATTTAACTCAATTATATAAAGATTCATATTTTCATCAATACCAATATCAATCGCTACTTCACCCATATGTAAATTGTTTTGTTCAATAACTGTCGATACTTCTCTTGTTAAATTATTAATTTTATTTCGAATCGCAGTTTCATGTTCAGCTAAATTATCTTTTATTAATTTAGAAGATAAATCAAATCCATCCCAATAATTAATAAATTCTTTAGTTGATCCTCTAATTCTACCAACAACTGCAGTTCTTAACCAATTACCTTCGTTATTTTTAATCATTAATGCCCGTAATTCAAATCCTCTACCTTGATGCTCAATAAACTTAATACCTTGTTGCACGATATAATGTCCCATTGTGTAATCTTCGCCTTGAATAATATCTTTAACTACGTTTACGATATCTGTCTTCGCTACACGGTCTTTATTGTTGTTTCCATCACGTTTTTTATGAATCACTTTATAAGTATCATCATTAATTTTATCGATACATATAATTCCCGCTCCACCATAACCATCATTTAATTTTAAATAAATTGTTTCATATTTATTTAACATATATTTCAAATTATTAGTGTTTAATTCTAATGTTTCAGGAATATATTTTTTCGTTTTTTCATTAGCGTTTAGCATAACATTTGTATCCCATTTAGAACTAATTACTTCAATTGCTTTAGGTTCATTGATAAATTTGATATTGTATTTTTCAGTTTTATCAATAAATTCTGTAGCTAATTTACCATAATTATACTTACAAATATTTAATCCTCGATCATAAATTATATTTGGTAATGGGAAGTAATCTCTATACCATTCATCTTTATCAAAGTCGTAGCAATAACCTCTAACTAATTCTCGATCCCAATTAAATTGATCAATAGTTGATACATAAACTAATATACCTTTACTTTTCGCGATTTTTACCATTTTTTTAAATAAATTCGTTTGTGCACCAAACATACCTACGTAATTTTCTTCTTTATCACACATGATCGCAATAACCGGTCCAATTTTATATTCACTGTTATTAATCTTTTTATAGATACATAAATCGTGATTCGGAGTTACACTTATTTTATAATGAATGTCTGAAGAAAAGTTAATAAACCCATTTTTAAAGGCACTTGCATCATCTTTTGGATATACATCTAATGATAAGAGAGTTCCTCCAACATGAATATTTACTTTATCACCAATTTTTATACCATACTTATTTCTTGTTTTCCTAGGTATATAACATGCTTTTTTAATTTTATATTCTTCTTCATTTATTTCCAACTTCCATGTTTCACGAAGATCTTTTTCTTCTGCCCATTCTTCACCTTTTTCAATCATATTAAAGATATAATCTATTTCTTCTTGATATATTTTATATGTTTCTGTTTTCATAATCTCTAATACAATTTCTTCTATAGCGTCTCTAAAGTTATCTTTTTTTATTTGATAATATGAACGGACATCTTCATAATTATTAATATAAATTTTTGAAAGGTTTAAATATTCTTCAACAACTACTTTAGCTAAACATAACACACCTTTAGTTATTTTTGGACTTACTAGCCAGCTACTTATTGTACAATATTCAAAACCACCATGATCTTTATGTCTAAAGTTACCTAATACACCATACTTTTCATTTCTTTGTCTAGCAGTATTAGATTTTTCTATCATAAGTAAAGGCAATGCCAAATAATTATCTAAAGCTTGAATTAACTTACTATTTGGTTTAGTACCGAAATGAATGTGACCACCTGTCCAATAATTATAAAGTGGAACACTTCCTGCATATACGCCAATATTTTTAAAGCCGATATTTTGGCTTAATGTTTTTAATAATGATCTAACGGATTGATAAACATCTATTGGATTAGTAGAATAAACAGGACGAATTTCAAGCACAGGATGATCAATTTTACTTGCTTCGATACTTCGATCATCATAACCAATACTATATCCGTCTTTTACAATATGTGATGCTAAAATAAGATTCCCGTTATTTTTATCTTTTAATAGACATTCAGGGTCTGCCCCAATTGTGATATCTTGTTTTTCTTTTGATATACCATCAAGAAGCATTATTGTATTTTTAAGCTCTTTAATATATAAATCTAAACATTCGTTGTTTTCTGTAGTACAAGTTGCGTCAACATCGATCGCGTAATAAAGATTATCATCATTCTTCCCGATAGTTACAGCACCAAAGTCAAGTCCAAGTGCATGAATTGATTTTACTGCTATACTTTCGATTTCATCTTTTTCTTTAGTTGGTAAGTTAGCTAAACTCGTTTTAACTGTTTTATAGTTAAATGCTTTAGTTCTAATAACGATATCACTAAAATCCTCTTCATCTGAAACTTTTTCTTCAACACAGATTACTTTTAAGTTCACGACATGTACAACATATTCTTTATTAAACTTTACATATTTAACGTAATAGTCATTATTTCCATATAAACATTCATCTATGCTATCGATTACTTTAATATCTTTACCATCTTGATGTTTATATTTTCTTCCTAATATCGGAAATTCTGTTTTTAACCCTGGTTTTATAACTCTTGGTGCTCTTATGTGATTTTCATACAATGTCAGTAAAACATTCTCTTTATCTAGTGTATTTTTAATTGCTTGTCTTGTGTTCAGTACAATACTTGTGTCCTTATCGTTTACCTGATATCCCCAACGAATGGATACTTCTATATCCACTAAACTTGAATCCATTTCTAGTCCATTTTTTATATACAGAGCCTCTTTTGATTCATTTGTCTTAATTCTAATCATAATATCCCCCATATTTATTACATTTTCAACTTCTGCAATATTAAATATATGCATAATAAAAAATTATGTCTACTACAAAGAGGCTTAATTAGATTAGATTATCAAACTAATTTTGTAAATATAAATAAAAAAATATAAATTCTTTAGATTAACTAATCTATAGGAGTTTACGATTAAAATTATTTTTCTTTACTAAAAAATAAATCCTAAAATACAAACAGCTTTGTTACAGATGATAATCAAATCAAGCTAATACATAAAATAAATATTATAGGCTATCCCAAATTTGAGATAGCCTATTTATTTTCTTTATTAAATTTAGCTTTTCTTCGCATAAAAAAGATCCCCTTTCAGTATTAAGTACTTTTATTTTTATGTACTGTCTACTTTAAGGGAATCATTCCAATCTCTATAGGTTTTTGTTATTCTATCTAATTAAGATAATACCATTAATTACCTCAATATTAACTTTACTATGTGGTTTTAACTCATTACTAATAATCTTATGAGCAATTGGTGTTTCAATATACTTTTGAATATAACGTTTTAATGGTCTAGCGCCATATGCTTCATCATATCCCGCTTCAGCAATATAATGCATTGCTTCTGGTGTTATATCTATTCCTAATTGCTGTTCTTTTAATCTAGAACGTAATTCATCAATGAATTTTTCCACAATTTCAACAATCACATCTTGTTCTAATGACTTGAATTTAACGATATCATCAATACGATTTAAAAATTCAGGTTTAAAATGATTCTTTAATTCTTTATCAATTAAATCATAAGCAAGCATTTTGTCATCATATTCAAGTAAGTATTGTGATCCAATATTTGAGGTCATAATAATAATTGTATTTTTAAAGTCAACTGTTCTACCTTGAGAGTCAGTTATTCGACCATCATCTAGAATTTGGAGTAAGATGTTAAAGACTTCAGTATGAGCTTTCTCAATTTCATCTAAAAGCACAATTGAATAGGGTTTACGTCTAACTGCCTCAGTTAATTGTCCACCTTCTTCATATCCAACATATCCTGGTGGAGCTCCAATTAAACGTGAGACACTAAATTTCTCCATATATTCACTCATATCAATTCTTACAATATGCTCTTCACTATCAAATAGCGCTTCGGCTAATGATTTAGCAACTTCGGTTTTACCAACTCCAGTGGGTCCTAAGAAGAGGAATGAGCCAATTGGTTTATTAGGATTGTTTATACCCGCTCTTGCTCGTATGATTGCATTTGCAACGAGCTCAATCGCTTCTTCTTGCCCTTTTACTCGTTTACGCAAAATGTCTTCTAAGTTTAATAATTTCTCTTTTTCACCTTGAACTAATTTTGATATAGGTATCCCTGTCCATTTTGAAATGATTTCTGCAATTTCTTCTTCAGTTACATTTTCTCGCAACATTTGATTTTGATGTTCTTTATTTGATCGTTCGACTATTTGTTTTTCAAGTCCAGGAATAACCCCATATTTAATTTCAGCAGCTTTTTCTAGATCATATTTAGATTCAGCTAGTTCAAGATTATGTCTGGCTTGGTCTAATTTAGCTTTTACGTCTTGTAATTGATTGATATTTGTTTTTTCTTTTTCATATTGAGCTTTCATTACAGCTTGTTTTTCTTTAAAGTTAGCTATTTCTTTTTGAATTTCAGCTAATCTCTCTTGACTAATTTCATCTTTTTCTTTCTTAAGTGCAGCTTCTTCAATCTCAAACTGCATAATTTTACGAGTTACTTGATCTAATTCATCCGGCATAGAGTCAATTTCGATTCTAATGGTAGCACAAGCTTCATCAATTAGATCAATTGCTTTATCTGGTAAGAAACGATCAGTTATGTATCGATTTGATAATGATGCAGCCGCTACAATGGCACTATCGGCGATTTTTACACCATGGTGCACTTCAAATCGTCCTTTAAGTCCACGTAGTATTGAAATGGTATCTTCTACATTCGGTTCGTCTACTAATACTTTTTGGAAACGACGTTCTAGAGCAGGGTCTTTTTCAATATATTTTCGATATTCATTGATTGTTGTTGCCCCAATACAGTGTAATTCACCACGAGCAAGCATTGGTTTTAATAAATTTCCAGCATCCATTGCTCCCTCTGTTTTACCTGCGCCAACAATTGTATGAATTTCATCAATAAATAAAATTATTTTTCCTTCACTGTTTTTCACTTCATTTAAGACTGCTTTTAATCTCTCTTCAAATTCTCCACGATATTTAGCGCCAGCAACAAGGCTTGCCATATCGAGTTCAAAAATTGTTTTATCTTTTAATGTTTCAGGTACGTCTTGTCGCACTATTCTTTGTGCTAAACCTTCAACAATCGCTGTCTTTCCCACACCAGGCTCACCTATTAGGACTGGATTATTTTTTGTTTTACGAGATAATATTCTTATAGCTCTTCGGATTTCTTCATCACGTCCGATTACAGGATCAACTTTACCTGATCTCGCATCTTTCACTAGATCACGACCATATTTTTCTAATGCCTCATATATCGCTTCAGGATTTTGCGTGTCCACTGTTTTATTACCTCTAATTTTTAAGATTGTTTGGTTTATTTCATCATATTCTATATCTAATTTTTTAATTAATTCTTTATGTTTATAGTTATTAGTTTTTAGATAAGCCAAAATAAGGTGCTCTACTGATAAATATTCATCTTTAAATTTATTACGTATGACATCTGCTTCAGCCATTAATGCATTTAAACCTGATGATACATAGAGTTGAGTATTACTTGATTGTACCTTAGATAAGGAATTAATCATTTTTGTTAACTCATTAATAAATAGATTTAAATTCAGATTATTGAGTAAAAAAACTCTTCTTAAAAGACCTTCTTGATCATTTGCCAAGGCTATCATTAAATGCTCTATTTCTACTTGTTGATTTAAATTTACTGTAGCATTATTTTGAGCTTCTAAAACACCTTGTTGAACTTTTTCTGTAAATTTATTTATATCCATTTAAAATCACCAACCTTTTTTGTTAGCACTTATGTTTGGCGAGTGCTAACTTTAATAATATAATAAACCTATTTTAGCACTCTGTCAATATAAGTGCTAAATTTTTTTTATTTTTTTACATAAAAGTAAAATATTCATTATATATTTACTTCTATTCATATTATTTATGCATTTTGAATATAATAATAAATAATTAAGAAAATTTAGTTGACAATAACATATATTTAAGATAATCTATAATGTACTACAAATTATGGAAAAGGTGAAGCAATGAATAAACAATATTTAATTCTCTTAGATTTGGACGGAACAGCACTTTATGATTGGCAAACATTAAGTAATGAAACAATAGAAACAGTTAAAAAAGTTAAAGCTTTAGGTCATATAGTCGCAATCGCAACAGGAAGACCTTTTCGCTCTTCAAAAGTGTTTTATGATCAATTAAAATTAGATACACCCATTATAAATTATAATGGAGCCCTTGTTCATCATCCATTTGATGATCATTTCGAAAAGTTAGAAACTGATATTGATATAATTCATATCTTAAAAGTCTTTGATGAAGTTGGTCACTTAATTGAAAATGCATTTTGTGAACATTATGAAGACATTTATTTATATAAAATGAACGATAATATTATGCCTCTAATACATCCAGAAGGCGGAAAAATAATTACTGGTGATTATAAAAAAACCTTGAAAATCAATCCTAATGGTTTTATCTTGTTAGCGTATCCAGGTAAAAACGTTGAAATCGAACAATATCTAGATGATAATTTTAAAGGTATATTAGACCATCGTAATTGGGGAGGAGATAGTAGTCACATCATAGAACTATTTACACCAAAAATGTGTAAAGGAATTGGTATGACTTATATCGCAAATTATTATAATATCCCCTTAGAAAATGTAATTGCCTTTGGTGACGGTAATAATGACATTGAAATGATCAGAAGTGCAGGTATAGGGGTTGCAATGGATAACGCAGTACCTAATGTTAAAGCTGTTGCTAATGCAAAAACTCTAAGTAATAAGGAAAATGGAGTTGCGCATTTTTTAACTAAATTTTTTAAATTATAAACAAAAAATAGACCGAAAATTCGGTCTATTTTAATTTCAAGTATAAATCATATTCACTCAATTCATCATTGTAAATCTCTATTTTAAACTCAGTTTCGTCTAACACTAGTTTATTTTCTAATGCGTAATCATACATTGCTACAAAAGCATCATAGATTTCGTAATTAAGTCCTACATGTTTATAATAAAGATAATTATATTTTGGTATGGTTAATACCGTTAATTCAATAGGGATGTTCTCTAAACTACTTACTTCATAACAAGCCATTTGTTTAAACATCTTCCCATTTATCGAAATGCAAATGTCCATTATTAAATCATTAATGCGATTCACTATTTCTAATTTTCTTTCTTCAACTTTTTTAAACAACTTGGGCATTTCAATAGTAAGTTTTTGTTCTTCACAAGTTATAATACTACCAACCACATTAAATTTTTCTTTTTCGATAATTCTCATTTTTATCTCCTCTTCATTTTATGATTAACTACCTTATCATCTTTATAATGTAAGAAACCATAAAATGGTTCATTATTAATAATGTTCATGAGAAAATATTGATCGCCTTCCCATAAAGGTAACGAAAGAACATCTTGTTTATTTATCCAAACTAGTTCTCCTTCGTTACAATCAATTATTTCATTTTCATAATCATAACAAACATAACAATACATGATTTCTTTACCCATTTTATAACCAAAATTTTTAAATACCACTTTCCCAACAAAATGATAATCTTTCATTATTAATCCAGCTTCTTCAAAGACTTCACGTCTAACACATTGATCCTTTGATTCACCAAATTCTACTTTTCCACCTAACCCATTGTATTTATTAATATGAACGTCGTTTTTCTTTTTATTACGATACATCATTAATACTTTATCATTTTTAACAATTAAACACAATGTAGTTTCTTTAATTTTGTTTATTTTTAGGTAAAAATATAATAAAATGAAGATCAATCCTAAACAAATAAATAT
>JARDZP010000129.1 GCA_029240795.1 Haloplasmataceae bacterium
CTTTACTAAACTTAGTTTTTCTTCCCATTAAAAAAGATCCCCTTTCTGTATTAGTACAATTTACTTTTTTGTACTGTCTACTTTAAGGGAATCATATCAGTTGTATAACCTCTTTTGTGTTCTAATCTTCAAATGCAAGTAGTGAAACATTATTTACTAAGTTGATATTTTTAACTTGATTAAAGATATTTTCGTTCCCTTTTTTAACTTCTACTGTTAGTTCTACATTATTATTCTTAACATATTTTGATTTAATTCTTATGTGTCTAGATTTTAAAACTTTTTTGATTTCGTGATCTACTGAGTAATCATAGTTGATTATTAGTAAATAAGCTTTAGATTTAACTTTTATTAGTGTTAAGATAATAATTACAAGTGAAATAAAGATTGAAGCTCCTGTAGCAATTAAATACTGACTTGAGCCTATCGCGATACCTACTGAGATTGACCAAAAGATATAGACAATGTCGATTGGGTCTTTTAATGCAGAACGGAAACGTACAATACTTAAAGCTCCGACCATACCAAGTGATAAAACAATATTGGAACTAATAGTTAAAATAATTGTTGTAGTAATCATTAACATAAGAATTAATGAAAAGTTAAATGAATAACTATAAACTGTACCTACAAAAGCAAATTTATAAACAAAAAAGATAACCAGTCCAATAATTAATGCTAATCCCATGGCTGTTATTAACTCTATTAAAGAAACAGAGTTTTCTTGAATTTTCTTGAGCAAATCGTTAAGATTTTCGACAGCTTGTTGTTGTGTTAATAAATAAATCATATTAATATTTCCTCCCCGATTGAATGTAAGTAACATAACAAAAATTTAGATATTGACATTTTATTGATATTGTCAACACTTATTAGGTTTTTTAAATATTTAGGCAAAAAACCATTATATTTAACTTCCATTACAACATTTTCTATAGTTCTATTTAAGATTAAATTGGAATTAAATGCTTCATCTAGATCAGTTGAATAAGATATCTTTTTATCAAAGGTTATTCTTATATCATTAAAAGGTAAAACATACGGTTCTCTAAAATAATCAATGATAATAATGGGTTGTATTAATTTGTTTCTTCTTAATAACAATAATTCATTTGCGATTGGATTATTTTTAAGTGATAAAAACTCGAAATCACTATTCAGTAATTTGTTTGCTTCTTCATATGTTAATGGAATTACATTTTTATAGCCAACATTACTATTTTTTACTTTTTTCTCTAACTTAATAACCTGTGTATCTGAATTATAAAATCTAATTCGATATTTGTATCGATCCTTTAACCCTAGTTCTTTTTGTTTAACTGCTGTTTTTTGATAATCATCAAAGTATATACTTCTTATTTGATATTCATTATTTTCGTTTGTATTATAATCTAAATGCATAAGTGATTTTAGTCTATTTTTTATTATAACATATTGTCTTTCATTTATTAAAAACTTTTCTTCATAGCGAAAATTCAACTTATATCACCTCGCTTTTGATAAGGATTAAACTCGTAATAATATAACTGTTCTTTAATATTCGTAATTTTAATATTATAATAATTTTTTGCGTAAATGTCACTAAATTCAACATTTGTATTGTATAAATCTTTATATTTATTAAATGTTTTTAAAAATGATTCATATGTAAAAATATGATTATCAGGTTCAATAAATTGTGTTAAGTAATATTCGTATTTGTCTTGATATTCTGGAATAAGTAAGATTTTATCTGATAATGGTCTTACTTCATTTTGTGTAAATAAAATAGAATTATTTCGCCAATGATAAATATCAGAATACATTGTAAACTTACTGATGTCTACACCTAAACTTTGATCAATATCATAAGGTATCATAACAAATTTACTCGATTTATTATTTAAATATAAATAATAATTATTACCATTTCCTCGGTAGTCATCGGAATTACCGATTAGTGCATTAATAGCGAGTAATCGTAAAAATGAATCAACATCAAAGAAGTTATCAATAAAGTTTCTAAAATCATCATTATGTAATGAATTGATTGAGTTAATAAATTGTTTAATGTCAGAATAGTTTGGTGCTTTTTTATTTGTTTTTAAATCATATGTAGGTCGGTAATTGAGGACTGCGTTTTTTATACCCACTTGATTTGGATTGATTAATGATTCTAGCGACGCTGGTGCTAATTCTAAATTTAAACATTTATAAAGATTTCCTTGAGATTCTTCTTTTGAATAGCGTTTATCGATAAATTCTTTATCGATAGGCTCTATAACACTATAAATTCCAAAAGCAATTTGTTCATTTTCGATTTTTATTGTTAATTCAGTGAGTGTTATAAGGGGAGCTGGAATACCGACCCTATTCATTATATTATAAGAATGTAATTCACTTACATTGGATAAATCATTATTACTATTATATTTTAAATTTAACTCTTTTAAATCAAACACTTTTCGATCTTTTAACAAAGTGTAATTTTTACTTTCTTTAATATAGTCAAATGTTTCATTAAATTTGATTTTAAAATGGGATAAGTTATACGTACCATCATCATTTTGTAAAAGGATCCGAGAATTATTTCCACGAGTCCGAAAACCAATTTCTTCAGAAATGATAGTGCCATGAATATCAGTATATATCAAATTAGCTTTAAAATAAGTATCACTTCGTAAATCATCTTCATATTTTTCTGCATAGCTTAACATATCGGCATTTAATTTTTCCCACTCATCTTTAGATATTTCAATTGTTATGTTGTGTTTAATATTATCAGTAAATAAACGATGAAACTCATCATTAGCATCTATGGATTGATTATTAAAAATAGAAGTAAAATCTTGAAAAACATTATATTCTAGCATTTTATGATTTGTAGTACATCCTACTAATAGGAATATGAAAGATAAAAATAATAATATAACAAATCTTTTCAAAAAAGTCACCGCCCTAACTTATTCCCCTTTTATCAGGATTATTTTTATAATAGTTTAACTGGTCCTTTATGTCTTTAATTTTTTGTTCAAAATACCATCTCGAGTTTCGTTCTCCAAAAACATAATTTTGCTTCGAGGTCATAGCATCTATGTTATAAAGATTCTTATATCTATAATACTGTTCTAAAAATGAATTATAGTTAAAAATATCATTATTTGGAGTAATATAGTCATTTAAATATTGTTCATATTTATCTTGATATTTCTTAATACTTAAGACTTTATCTACTAATGGATGAGTTCCATTACCTACAGGATTATTCCAAATAAGATTATTATTTGGCCAATCATAGATACTTGCTCCAATCGAGTAATTAGTAAAAGCTGGTTCTCCAATCCATCCTTGACCAAGACTATGGTCGTAATCATAAGGAATCATTTCAAATTTATTTGAATTTGTATTATGATATAAATAATAATTATTACCCATACTACGATAATCATCAGGATTGCCAATTAATACACCCAGTGCTAATAATTTTAAAAAGTTATCAACTTCAAAGTTATTTTCAATATAATTTTGAAATTCACTCCCGTTTAATTTATTTATGTTATTTATAAATGATTTTAAATCTTTGAAATCAAATTTCTCTTTATTTGTTTTTAAATCATAACTTGGTCTATAATTGATGCTTGCATCTTTAATACCTATAGCTTTTGGTAAATAATTGTTTATTAATGTTGCTGGTCCAAAATCTTGCCATAGGCATTTATATAAATTTCCTGTTGCTTCATCTTCTTCATACCGCTTGTCGATAAATTCTTTATCGATTGGTTCAATAATATTATAAACGCCTAATAATATTTCTTTATGATCAATTTTTAAAGTAAAAGTTGCTAATGTAGCACGCGGTGCTTTTACACCTACTAAGTTAAATAAATTATATGAAAAAATTTCACTTATGTATGTGGAATCATAATTACGGTTATATTTTAGATTTAGTTCTTCTAAATCAAAAAATTTTCGATTATTTAAGGATTGATAATCGAATGTATTGACTTGGTTATCAAATGTTTCATCAAACTTTATCTTGTAATGAGAAGAATTAAGTGTGCCATCACTATTTTGTGGCAATACTCTTGATGTATTACCTTTTGTTCTAAATCCTACTTGATCAATTTCAATGGTTCCATATTGATCTTTATAGATCATATTTGCTCTATAGTAAGTATCACTTTTATAATTACCATATTGATTATGATAATTATTCATGTCTTGATGCATTTTTTTCCATTCAGTATCACTTATTTCAATAGTGATTTCATGCTTAATATCATTACTAAATAATCTATGAAAATCTTCCTTTGAATTACTGTCTCTATTATTAATAATTGTATTATAACTAATGTCAGTTTCTACTATCTTGCTAGTACAACTCGATAGAATTAATAATAAAAGAATTGAGATTAATAGGATTACTTTATTCAATTCAGTTCCTCCCAAAACTCAAAAACAATATATAAATTATATCATAAAAGCGCTTTTATTGAAACATATAATCTCTTTAAGTTTTCGTATAATGTATTTTTTATTAGCTGTTAATTGGATTGAACAGCTAATATTTAATATTATAGTTATAAATTCGATCTTATTATTATTTTATAGTTTTTTGAAGTATTGAATTAATAATTACTATATACTCAATTTAAATTGAATTTGTTTATAAGGTTGTTTTAATCTTATATTTAAGAATTCCTTAATTCCAGTTTTGGCATGAGATAAAATATTACCAATACCTTTTATCATTTGAGTGTAATAGAATATACATTTAGTCCTAATTACGTTAGCTCGCTCTAATACTTTGATTACTAATAATTTTTTATCCATTTTTTCTGTTAGTAATCCAATAAATCCAATCGCATAACTAAGTAATTGATTAAGGTTATTTATGGATTGCAGGCTTCTTACTCTAAAGTTTTCAAATCCAAATTCCTGCTTTTTAAAACGAAAATAGTCTTCAATTCTCCATCTACTCATATATATGTTAACTATTTTTATTGCTTCTTCTTTTGACTTGATATTCTTATTTGTAAGTAACATCATTGGCACTTCACCTAATCCATAGACAAGGACCAATCTCATTTCTTTTTTACTTGCACTGATTCTTACATTCATTTGCGAGATATAACACTCTTTGATAACACCCTGAAACATCACATTCATTTTAATTTTACCTTTTCGTGAGTCTCTTAATACGGTTGATTTATATTTTTTTCCTTTATATATCAGGTTTCTTTTCTCCGTTAGTCTAAGCACAAAATCGTTATGCGTACTTAACACCTTTAATATAAGATTATTTGAATCATATCCGCGATCAAACACGAAAGTACATCTTTTTTTTATATATTTTAGAATTTGGTCTATTCCTCGAAATGTTTCTTCATTAGTTGATTTATAATTTTTTTCATGACTTGAATGAATATGAGAATATACACTGATTGGTTGTTTCTCATGTTTCGTCAAAACGACCATTTCAGTAACGTGATATCCTTTTTCGTAATTATTTTTTAAACTTGATGCATCTCTTACTAATCCTAATGATTCAAATATTTTACCATGAGGTTTTATTACATCACTGTCATCAACAAGAACGACCGGCTCCTCATGAATTACTTTATTAACTTCATTCATATAGTTACAATAAAGTTGTTCTTTACTTAGCTCTTTATCAAGGTTTCTTGATAATCTTTCAACTGTATTAATTTTCTTAATAGTTTCATGTAGTGCATCAGATATGTTTGATAAAATAATCGATTGACTTTTTGTAATTCCATAAATCATTTCAGTTATAAACTTACTTTCTACTTGTCCTAATCCATTTGTAAGTTTTTTAGAAAAATTGATGTTTTCTCTTTTAATTTCATATAAATCTGTAGTATAATTATTCATAGAAAGCCCTCCTAAAGTTTGTTTAGTATGATTTTTTCTTTCAACTAAATTATACCAAATTTTAGTGATCCAATTGATAATTTAATTAATATATATAAACTGTTGATGATGAAATATTGTATGTAGAGTAAAAGGACAACAACTTACTGCATAATTTGAAGCATTAAAATGAAAATAAAGGAAAGTCAAGAACAATTAATTCCCTTTTTGGACTATTGGCGTTTCTACCGCTTGAAATAGATTAATAAAAAGAGATTTACTCGCGGTAATTGACACTTTTGAACCGTTTAACCTTACAGCTGTTAGCACTGGCATATTCATAGTGTTTAATTATTATATAATCGATAATAAAAGAGGTTGATAAAATGAATAATAAAAAGGAAGCAAATAAATTAATTGATGATAAATCGCCATATTTACTTCAAATGCTCATAATCCTGTGAATTGGTATGCTTGGAGTGAAGAAGCGTTGGATAAAGCTCTTAAAGAAAATATACCCATATTCTTAAGTATTGGTTATAGTACTTGTCATTTGGTGCTATGTTTTCTAATGTAGCCAGTATATATAAAAAGAAAAACCGACTTACGTCGATTTTTTTAATTTATTGATTTCATATTTAACCTTGTGTGCTGAAATGGTTGATTGTTCAATTATCTGATCAAGTGTCAAATTTATGCTTTCTCAAAATCCAAAATATAAGTAAACGATTAACTAACTTTATTTAGTTTTTATTAATCTCTTCATGTTCAAATTGGAAATTTTCTAAAAAAACTTATATCCCCTTTTGTAAGTTTATAAAATCCTGTTTTTTTATCATCTTTTATATAAAAATATATTTCTCCCTCTACTTTAACAATCTTAATA